>NZ_WWCX01000079.1:0-29360 GCF_009857655.1 Duganella vulcania | reverse complement strand
TGCTGCCGCAGGCGGCGGCCGCGCTGGGCGCGGTGCGCTGCGTGGTCAACAACGCCTCGCTGTTCGAGTACGACAGCGCAGCCGACTTCACCGCCGCCCGCCTCGACGCCCACATGCGCGCCAACGTGGCCGCGCCGGTGATCCTGGCGCAGGCGCTGCACGCGGCCCTGGCCGGCACCGGGATCCAGGGCGTGGTGATCAACCTGCTCGACCAAAAACTGTACAATCTCAATCCTGATTTTTTGTCGTACACCCTGTCCAAGGCGGCGCTGCACACCGCCACCACGATGCTGGCGCAGCAGCTGGCGCCGGCGGTGCGGGTGGTCGGCATCGCGCCCGGCATCACGATGGTGTCCGGCGACCAGACCGAGGCCGGTTTCGCCAACGCGCACCGGCAAACCCCGCTGGGCCGCTCCAGCACCCCGGAAGATATCGCCGACAGCGTGGTCTACGCTGCCACGGCGCGCGCGCTGACCGGCACCACCCTGCTGGTCGACGGCGGCCAGCACCTGATGCCGCTGCCGCGCGACGTGATGTTCCTGGCCAAATGAATACCCTCTCTAGAAAGTGAAACTATGCTGTCCGCCCTGATCCACCCGCAACTGAACGACTGCCGCCGCCTGTTCCTGCGCAATTACGAAGTGCTGATCAACATCGGCGTCTACGAGTTCGAGAAAAAGGGCGAGCAGCGTTTGCTCATCAACGTCGACCTGTACATCCCGCTGGCCGTCTCGACCCCGGTCAAGGACCAGCTGGAGGAAGTGGTGGACTACGACTTCATGCGCGACTCCATCGCCAAGCTGATGGCGCGCGGCCACGTGCACCTGCAGGAGAGCCTGTGCGACGACATCGTCGGCGCCATGCTGGCCCACCCGCGCGTGCGCGCGGCCCGCGTGTCGACCATGAAGCCGGACGTCTACCCGGACTGCGAAGGCGTTGGCGTGGAAGTCTTTAAAATCAAGGAAACCGTATGAACGCAGTACTCGACAACGCAGCGGCCGCGCCGGCCGGCAAATCGGCCGAGAAGATCGCGCTGGAAAACAACAAGCTGCACAAGCGCCTGTGCCGCCTGGTCGGCCAGGCCATCGGCGATTTCAACATGATCGAAGACGGCGACAAGGTCATGGTCTGCCTGTCCGGCGGCAAGGACAGCTACGCGCTGCTCGACATCCTGATGACGCTGCGCGAACGCGCGCCGATCAACTTCGAGCTGGTCGCGGTCAACCTGGACCAGAAGCAGCCCAACTTCCCCGACCACATCCTGCCGGCCTACCTGAAGCAGCTGGGCATCCCGTTCCACATCGAGAACCAGGACACCTACAGCATCGTCAAGCGCCTGATCCCGGAGGGGAAGACCACCTGCTCGCTGTGCTCGCGCCTGCGCCGCGGCATCCTGTACCGCGTGGCCGATGAACTGGGCTGCAACAAGATCGCGCTGGGCCACCACCGCGACGACATCCTGGAGACCTTCTTCCTGAATATGTTCTTCGGCGGGAAGCTCAAGGGCATGCCGGCCAAGCTGGTGTCCGACGACGGCAAGCACATGGTGATCCGCCCGATGGCCTACGTGAAGGAAGAGGACACCGAGCGCTATGCCGAGGTCAAAGGCTTCCCCATCATCCCGTGCGACCTGTGCGGCTCGCAGGAGAACCTGCAGCGCAAGCAGATCAAGGGCCTGATGCGCGACTGGGAAAAGAAATTCCCCGGCCGCGTGGAGAACATCTTCTCGTCGCTGTCGACGGTGGTGCCGTCGCACCTGATGGACCGCGACCTGTTCGGCTTCCAGGACATCAAGGCCGACGGCCAGGCCAATCCGCTGGGCGACATCGCCTTCGACGAAGAGCCGTGTTCGACGCCGTCCACCGTGCCGGGCATCATCCCGCTGCAGCGCAACTGAACGGCGCCCGGTCTTCCCCTTCCCCCTGCTAGTGCAAATTGCGCTATATTGCGTAAATAACCACTACCAGGGAAACCACGATGAAAATCGATACCAAGGCACTCGGCAGCGCCAGCGCGGCGGCCTTCGCCACGAACAGGAAATCCGGCGGCGCCGACTTCAAGGCGGTGCTCGAGGCCAAACAGCAGCCACCGCAGCAGCCGACCGCCGCGCAGGAGCTGGACACCTACATGAAGAAATCGCCGGCCGAACGGATGGCGGAAATGATCCTGAAAAGCCTGGGCGAGACGCCGGAATCGCTGGCGGCCAAGTCGCCCGCGGAACAGGCGTCGATCATGGCCAAGGTGGCCGCGCTCATCAAGCAGAAGATGGAAGAAGCCACCGCCAAGGCAAATGGCGGCGGCGATGGCGGCGGCGCTAGTGGCGCCAGTGGCGTCAGCGTCGCCGTTTAAAACTTCTGCGCGGTACGCATCACCGGATAGAGGTTGTAGCGCTCGTCCCACGATGCATGGCGGCGCGCGAAGAACTCCAGCCGCCTGGCCTGGCTCTTGTTGAACTCCGCGTCGCTGTCGAGCTTTTTCTGGAACTCCTCGCGCAGCGCCGGATCGGCCTCCAGCTGCGCGCGCGCCACATCCTCCGCCACGTACTCCTCCATGTATTCCTTGCGCTCGAAGGCGTTGTTGAATTCGCCCCAGGCCAGCAGCGAATCGGCGCCGCGCGGCTCCAGCATCGTCATCACCAGGCGCGCCTTCGGCTGGGCGATCGGCACGAACAGCGCGCCCTTCGCCACGCTGCGGCGCTCGCGGCCCCAGTCGCCCTCCACCGCCAGCGATTGATGGCCCTCGAACGACTGCGCGCCGAACTTGGTCTTGGTCGCGCGGAAGGTCTCCACCTCGGCCGCCATCTGGTCCGACGCCAGCACCTTGAAGGCGATGCCGTGCTGTTTCAGCTTGGCGCCGATGCGCGCGGCTTCGGCCAGCGGCACCAGGTAGCCGCCCGTGGGCGCGGCGATCTTCAGGTCCGGCACCACTTCGTCGCGTAGCGGCACGCTCCACATCTGCGGCTTGCTCTCGTCGTAGTGCGTCATCAGGCCGCCCGACACTTCCGAATAACCGCGCGTGTATTCGTAGCCGGGGAACTCGATGGTCTTGGCGTTGAAGGTGGTGCGGTAGCTGATCGGGAAATCGGCGCCGGCCATCGCGGCGGCGCGGGCGTCGGCGTCCTGCGTCATTTTCTGCCATTCCTTGCCGTGCGCGGCGACCTGCGACAGCAGCGAGACGATGGTGTTGCGCGTGATGCGCACGCGGGTCGGGTAGTCCTTCCACGAATGGGTTTCGACCAGCATCGCGAAGCGGTTACGCAGCGGGAAGTAGCCGGTCGAGAAGCGCGGCGTCGCCATGCTGTCGACGAAGCCGGAGGTTGGATCGTCGTTGGCCGCGAACGAGATGTAGTACGGCTTGGGATCGGAACCCTGCGCCTTCAGGTCGGCCATCACGGCGGTCTGCAGCGCCGCGCCGGCGCGCTTGAGTTCCTCGTCGCCGCCGTGCACCGGCTCGACCTGGATCGAGACGTCGGGCTGGAACTTGGCGCCGTCGGTGACGTGCAGGTCGATATAGGCCAGCGGGTCCCAGGCGTTCACCAGCGCCAGCATGGCCTGCATCTCCGGCGCGTCGGCCTTCACGTAGTCGCGATTCAGGTTGTAGTTCTGCGCCGTGGTGCGCCAGCCCATCTCCACCGGGCCGCGCTGGTTCGGACGGTTCCATTTGCCGAAGCGCTCATGGCCGTCGACGTTGAACACCGGGACGAACAACAGCACCTGCTTGTCCAGCGCGCCCGGCGCGGCCTTGTTCTCCAGCGCCTCGCGCAGCGCCAGGAAGCCGGCGTCCTTGCCGTCGATCTCGCCGGCGTGGATGCCGCCCTGCACCAGCATCACCGGCACGCCGCGCTTCTTGGCCTGCTCGGCGGTCAGCGCGCCGGTGCGCGAGACGGCCAGCGCCAGCATGGGCCGGCCCTCCGGCGTGCGGCCGAATTCGAAGCAGCGCACCTGCTTCGGATACGCCTTCTGGAAGCGCGCGCACAGGTCGACGACTTCGTCGTAGCGGCCGGTGTTCTGGAAGCCGGAACGTTCGGCGACGGTGCTCAGGGAGGTGGCGGCGGGCGCTGCGACAGCCAGCGTGGAGGTGGCGGCAAAGGCAAGCAGAATGGCGGAACGTATCATGGACAGGCTTCCAGCAAGGGTTGAATGGCCAATGCGCGGCGGGAGCGGCCCGCCGGCATCGGATGCGCTGGAAATTATAGTCGGCTTTGCGCGTCAGCGATTGCGGATCGCGATTTCCTTCACCGGCGGCCGCACCAGCTGCGTGGCGCCCTGTGTGGCGCCTTCCTTGGCGCCTTCCTTGGCGCCAGCCTGCATGCGGTTGCCCTGCGGCGCCACCGGACAGGCACCGCTGGCGCGGTAGCTGAGCGCCGTAGCCAGCATGTTCTCGGCCGGGTCGCCCAGCGTCTGCGTCAGGTCGTCGCTGGCGCGGCAGGTCGGCGGGAAGCCGTCGGCGTAGTCGCCGAAGCCCTTGTTGTTCATGCCCTGGTACTGGATCGAGAAGTACGTGGTGCCGCAATTGGGGGACGGAATAAAGGCATACGGCTTGCCGCAGGTTTCGCCGCCGATCAGCGTGACCTCGATGTCGATTCCGCGCAGGCTGTTGATGACGGACTCGCTGGCCGAACAGGTGCCGGGCGTGGTCAGGATGGTGACCCGCTTCAGGCCAAGGTAAGGCAGCGGTGTGCCCGGCGGGAGCTGGTCCGGCGACTTGAAACCGCTGGTGCTGGTCAGGAATTTCGACGGCGGGTCCTGCTTGGTCTTGTCGTTGGCGCGCAGCTGTTCGAAGGTCTTGCCGGCGGTCGGCCCCGGACCGGCGATCATGTAGGCCAGCTCGCTGGCGATGTCCAGCAAGCCGCCGCCGTTGTAGCGCATGTCCAGCACCAGGTCGGCGACGCCGGCGCTCTTGAAGCCGTTGATGGCTTTCACCAGCTGGCCTTCGGCCACCGCATTGTGCTCGTTGAATTGCAGGTAGCCGACCTTGCCGCTGGCCGTGTCGAGCAGCTTGACGTTTTGCACCGGCGGCACGGCCAATTGCTGCGACGTCATGGTGACCGTGCGCGGGACGCCGTCGCGGCTCAGCACCATGCGATGGGACTCGCCGGCCTTGACCGGGAACAGGCCGGCGTTGAGCGCGGCCACGCCGGCGGTGCTGGTGTCGCCGATGGCGACATCGTCGACCGAGACCAGCATGTCGCCGCGCTGCAGGCCGGCCAGCGCGGCCGGGGAATCCGGCGCCACCATCGTCAGCGTCCACACGCGCCGGGTCGAGGTGTCGGTGCTGCGCAGCCAGGTCAGGCCGTAGCCCAACTCGACGCCGGAATCGGACAGCGCCCGCCACGCATCGGTCGGATAGGTGAAGTGGAAGCGGTCCTTGGGCCGGCCGGACGCGGTGATGACCGGCGTTTTCAGGTCGGCGAAATAGGCGGTCGTGCTCTTGTAGCTCTCGATCTTGAGATCGGCAGGAAGCTCCTTGTACCAGAGGTAGGTGTTGTCCTCGACGGAGCGCAGCCATTTCAGTTCGTCCATCAGCGTGCCCTGCACCTCGGTCAAGGAGCCCGGGCGCGGCTTCTCGCAGTGCGAGGCCAGCACGAACCAGTCGCCGGTGTAGTCCAGCGGCGGCGTGACGGGAGGCGTGACCGGCGGCGTGACCGGTGGCGTCACGGGCGGCGTCACGGGTGGGGTCACCGGCGGCGTCACGGGCGGCGTGACCGGCGGGGTGACCGGCGGGGTGACCGGTTCAGCCGGCACAACCGGGGCGGCCGGCGCTGGCGGGGCATCGCCGCCGCAGCCGCTCAACAAGGGCAGCGTCAGCGCGGCCGCGAAGGCAAGGGGTGTTATTTTCATCGCCAAATTATAAGCCGCAATCCGCGCCGAAGTATCTATTTGGCAATCTTTCTTACAATTCAGGCCTGCAGGTCGGGATCGGCCTGGAACACGCCGGCGATCCAGTCCGCGAACACCCGCAGGCGCGGCGACGCCATGCGCCCCTGCGGGTACAGCAGCGAGATCGGCATCGGCGTGGGCGGGGTCGCCGCCAGCACCTCGACCAGCGCGCCGCTGGCCAGGTGCTGGCGCACCTGGTAGCGCGCCGCCTGGATCAGCCCCATGCCCTGCAAGGCACAGATGACGTAGGCGTCCGGGTCGTTGACGGCGATCGCGCCGGGCACCTCCACCATCGTCACGCCGCCGTCGACCACATAGTCCCAGGCGAAGGCGCGGCCGGTGCGGCCGGAGAAATGCGTCACGCCGCGATGCGCCGCCAGGTCGGCCGGGGTTTGCGGCACGCCGTGCGCGGCCAGGTAGGACGGCGCGGCGCAGGTCAGGAAGCCCATGTTGCCCAGCCGCCGCGCCACCATCGCCGAATCCTGCAGCTCGCCCACGCGCAGCGAGCAATCCAGGCCCTCCTGCGTCAGGTCGGTGAGGCGCTCGTTCAGGCTGACCACCAGCTCGATGTCGGGATACTCGCGGCAAAAGCCGGCGATGTGCGGCAGCACCGCGTGGCGCCCCACCGCGCCCGGCAGCTCCACCCGCAGCTTGCCACGCGGCTTGCCCCGGCCGTGGCCGCGGAACACGCCCTCGGCATCCTCCACCGCCTGCAGGATCTCCAGGCACTTCCTGAAGTAGTCGGCGCCGTCGGGCGTGAGCGACAGGCGGCGCGTGGTCCGCTGCAGCAGCTGGGTGCCGAGGAAGGCTTCCAGTTTCTTGATGGTCGCCGTGAGCGCGGCGCGCGGCAGATCCAGCGTTTCGGCGGCCCGCGTGTAGCTGTTGGCCTCGACGATGCGCACAAAGGTCTGCATGGCCTTGAGCCTGTCCATGATTGTTCACATTATATGAAAAGTATAAGGCCATTATGCCCTAATTATCTTTGCTCCGGTTTTGCCTAGAATCTGCCCATCCCCACTTACTTACGGAGTCATCATGAGCAACCCCGCACAAGACGACATCAGCCCCGGCATGGTGCTGCTGCTGGCCGCCGCGACCGGCCTGATCGTCGCCAACCTGTACTACGCGCAAACGCTGGTCGGCCCGATCAGCGCCGCCACCGGCCTGTCGCCGCAGGCGGCCGGCCTGATCGTCACGCTGACGCAGATCGGCTACACCCTCGGCCTGCTGTTCGTCGTGCCGCTGGGCGACCTGCTGGAAAACCGCCGCCTGATCGTCACCGGCCTGCTGTTCACCTCCGCCATGCTGGTGCTGGCCGCGTTCAGCACCAGCGCGTGGATGTTTTTGAGCGCCGCGCTGGGCATCGGCCTGGGCTCGGTGGCCGCGCAGATCATCGTGCCGTTTGCCGCCCACCTGTCGAAGGAAGCCACGCGCGGCCACACGGTCGGCAAGGTGGTCAGCGGCCTGCTGCTGGGGATCATGCTGGCCCGCCCCGCCGCCAGCCTGATCGCCGACGCCAGCAACTGGCACGTTGTGTTTGGCGGCGCCGCCGTGCTGGTGCTGGTCGTGGCCCTGGTGCTGCGCACCAAACTGCCGCTGCGCGTGCCGACCGCCACGATCAGCTATCCGGCGCTGATGGCGTCCCTGTGGCACCTGTTCCTGCGCACCCCGGTGCTGCGCCGCCGCGCCGCCTACCACGCCGGCCTGTTCGGTTCCTTCAGCCTGTTCTGGACCGTCACCCCGCTGATGCTGGCCGGCCCGCAGTTCCACCTGTCGCAGACCGGTATCGCGGTGTTCGCGCTGGTCGGCATGGCCGGTGCGGTAGCCTCGCCGGTCGCCGGCCGCCTGGCCGACGCCGGCCACACGCTGATGGCCACCGCCGCCGCGCTGGCGCTGGGCGTGGTGGGCTTCGCGCTGCCGATGGTGGCGCCTGAATCGCGCAACGTGGCGCTGGCGATGCTGGTGGTCGCCTCCATCGTGCTGGACATGGGTGTGGCGGCCAACCTGGTGCTGGGCCAGCGCGCCATCTTCTCGCTGGGCGCGGAGGTGCGCAGCCGCTTGAATGGCGTGTACTTCGCGCTGTTCTTCGCCGGCGGCGCGCTCGGCTCGGCGCTGGGCGGCTGGATGTACGCCACCCACGGCTGGCACGCCGCGCTGTTGACCGGCATGGCCTTCCCCGGCCTGGCGCTGCTGTACTGGCTGACCGAGTATGCCGCCCACTCCTCGGCGCTCAACGCCGGAGTGAAAGTCTAAGGCAGCGCCAACGCCGCCGCGTGTGCGGCGGCGAATCCGCCGGGCGCCACGCCCATCTCGCGGCGGAACATGGCGATGAAGGCGCTCAGGCTGTCGTAACCCAGCTCCAGCGCGACGGCAGTAACGGCCTGCCCCGCCGCCAGCAACTCCACCGCCCGCATCAAGCGGGCGCGCTGGCGCCAGTCGGTGAAGGACAGGCCGGTCTCCTCCACAAAGCGCCGCGTCAACGTGCGCGGGGCGATCGCGGCCCACGCGGCCCACTCATTCAATGAACGCGCATCGGCCGGATCGGCGGCCAGCGCCAGCGCGATCTTCAACACGCGGCGGTCGGTGGGCATGGTCAGCACCAGTTGTTCGCGCGCGGCGGCCGCCAGTTCGTCCAGGATCACCGCAACGATGCGCTCCTGCGCGGCAGCTGGCGCAGGCGCCTGCGGCCAGGCGCTGGCGCGCAGCACCGCCTCCCTCAGCAGCCCGGAAACCTGGAACACCTGCGGCAGCGCGGGCAATGCGGCGCAGGCATCCGGCACGACGTAAACGCTCCAGCCGCTGGTCGGCCCGTGCGCATCGAGGCCGTGCGGGTGGTGCGGCGGCATCCAGATCGCATACCCCGGCGGCACCACCAGGCGCTCGCGCTCCGTGCCGATGGTCAGCAGGCCGCTCAAGGCGCCGATGGCCTGGCCGCGCGCGTGGCTGTGGGTGGGCGTGTGCCGCATGTCGCCGCCCGACAGCGCGGCGAACAGCAGCTGGCCGCCATCGGCATCGGCGCGGGCGGGATCGATCAGGGGAGATGGTTTGGCTTGCATGCGACACATTATGGCATCGCCGCGCAAGCCAGGCCACCGGCGCGCTGCCAAGATGGAGTCCTCATCAACCCAAAAGGAGTTTTCATCATGCGAGCACAAGACGTACTGCCAGACCATATCAATGCCGGAGAATTCAACGGCGTCACCGTGAGGAAGGGCACCGTCGGCGCCTTCCTGGCCAACGCCCGCACCCTGCAGGCGAAGGACAGCTCGGAAGAGGCCCGCGCCGAAGCGCGCGCCGACATCATCGATGGCCTGCCGGGGGTAGTGGCGCTGGGCGTCCTCGATATCTTCGAAATCAAGGATACGGCGCTGCGCGAACTGGTCGCGCAGCACTTGCCAGATTAAGAGCCGAAGTGGTAATTCAGCTCGACCCAGCCCTGGCGGCCAGTCGGGTTGTAGTTACCGACCGGGTAGTAAGGCCAGCCGCCGCTGGTGTCGGCCTTGACCTTGTTGAACAGGTTGTTGACCGCGACCGACACCGTGGCGCGCTGGTTCAGCCGGTAGACGATGCTGGCGTTGGCCAGCGTGGTCGGCGACAGGAAGGCCGTGCCGGCGCCATTGGGCACCTTGCCGTAGCGTTGCAGGAACAGGGTGCTCGACCAATCGGCCACGTTCCACGTCAGGCTGGCATTGAGCTTGTCGCGCCAGTCGGCGTTGCCCAGGTCTTCCAGGTCGTCGATC
This sequence comes from Duganella vulcania, assembly GCF_009857655.1. Classification (NCBI taxonomy): domain Bacteria; kingdom Pseudomonadati; phylum Pseudomonadota; class Betaproteobacteria; order Burkholderiales; family Oxalobacteraceae; genus Duganella; species Duganella vulcania. The sequence goes on along the minus strand of NZ_WWCX01000079.1, from coordinate 19,741 downwards.
AATTCGTCGCCGGAGAACTGGCGCGACTTCTTGTTCAGCGTCTTGGAGTAGGCGCCCTTGGCGATCCATACGCCATATGCCTGCGTGCGCAGCACGTACTTGCCGCTGATGTCGATGCCGCTCACGCTGGTCGACGCGGCGTTGATCGGGCTGACGCGGATCTGCCGGATCTCGCCCGGCTTGTTCAGCGCCGTCAGCGGATTGCGGACCACGCGCGCGATGGTGTCGGCGCAGGTCGGCGAGGTCAGGTCGTTGGTGGTGCGGCAGTGCGCCTCGTCGCGCAGCAGCTTGTCGGCGCTCAGGTTCGTGACCAGGTCATCGATCTTGATGTTCCAGTAGTCCAGCGTCAAATCGAAGTTGGCGCTTGGCGACCACACCGCGCCCAGGCCCGACGAGCGGCCCTTCTCCGAACGCAGGTCCTTGCTGCCTGACTGCTCGTAGTCCGCGCCCGGCGACACGTTGGCGAACTCGCACTGCTCGACCGGCTGGACGGCCTTTGCGCAGCGGTAGTAGTCGGTGGTGGACGAGTAGTAGCCGGTGCCGCGCGCCTTGAAGATGTAGTTCATGTCCGGCGCGCGGAAGCTGGTCGAGTGGTTCCCGCGCACCAGCAGCTGCGTGGCCGGGCGCCATTCCAGGCCGGCGTTGTAGGTCAGCTTGCCGTCGTTGCGGCCGGCGAAGCTGTAACGGTCGTAGCGGCCGGCCAGCGTGGCGTCGAGCTTCTGCAGCAGCGGCACGTTCGCCTCCAGGCCCACCGCATAGCGCTTGCGGGTGCCGGCGGTGACATCGGACGGCGTCACGGTGTTGAAGTAGCCCTGGTTGATGCGCGGGTCCGGCGTATTCGAGAAGCCCTGCTTGCCCACTTCCGCCACCGCCGCCAGCTTGACCGGGCCGGCCGGCAGCTGGAAGGCCTCGCCGTTGGCGCTGATGCTGGCGGTGTTGGTCCACGACTTGTCGTTGCTGACCGAGGTGCCGGTGATGCTGTCGAATTCCGCCGGCGTCAGGCGCCGCGTCAGGCGCGCCGGATCGGGCGCGTAGATCGCCACGCCGTCCGCATCGACGCCCAGCTTGGGGCCGAGGAAGAAGCTGTCGATGTTCGACAGCGCGCGCGGCGTGTGGCTCTCGCTCTTGTATTGCGACGCGGTGTAGGCGGCCTCGTACTGCCAGCCGGTGCCGGGGATGCGGCCCTTGGCGCCGAAGGCGATCGAGCTGGCCTGGTCGTCCCAGCTGCGGTTGTAGCGCTGCACGCCGCCGATTTCCTCCGGCGCGATGTAGCGGTTCCAGGCTTCGTAGGTGCCGCTGTTCTTGTTCCAGAAATAGCTGTCGGCGGTCGACGCCGATGTCCACGACGGCCCGCGCGTGTTGTTGGCGCTGCGGTTCTGGCCAAGCAGCGCTTCGGCGAACAGCGTGGTGTCCGCCGACAGCTCGTAGTTGGCGCTGCCGAACAGGTTCTGGCTGCTGTTTTTTGTCTGCGTGGTCCAGTAGGTCGGCCCCACCTTGCCGCTGCCGCAGTAGCTGCCCGCCTTGCCGGTGTACTTGACGGTGCTGCCTTCGAACAGGTCGCCCAGGCTGACGCAGGCCTCGCCCGGGTCGACGTACTTGCCGGTGTTGACGTTCTTGCGGCCCAACAGGGAGGTAGGCGCCACGCCGGTCTTGGCGCTCATGAATTCGCGGTCGCGGCTCCACAGCGGATCGCGCTCCAGGAACTCGGCGCTGAACAGGGTATTGAGCTTGCCGAAGCTTTGGCCGCCGGTCAATTGCAGGCGCTGGTCGCCGCCGCCGCCGCGCGAGGTGCCGCCTACTTTGACGTTGACGTCCACTCCCTCGGCCTGTTTCTTCAGGATGATGTTGACCACGCCCGCGATGGCGTCGGAGCCGTAGACGGCGGACGCGCCGCCGCTGAGGATCTCGATGCGCTCCACCACGCCCGATGGAATGTTGGCCAGGTTGGTGAAGTTGACCGTGCCTTCATACGCGATCGGGAAGTCCGCCATGCGGCGGCCGTTGAGCAGCACCAGCGTGTGGTTCGGGCCGAGGCCGCGCAGGCTGATGGTGTTGGCCGACGGCGTGAAGGTGTTGCCGTAATCGGCGCCCTGGGTGAAGCCGCTGTTCTGCGTCAGGTTGCTGAGCGCGTCGAAGACGTTCTTGTAACCCTGCCTGGTGATGTCCTCGCCGGTGACGACGGTGACGGGCGACGGCCCTTCCAGGCTGGCGCGCGGAATGCGCGAACCAGTGACGACGACGGCGGGTGGCGCCGCTGTGACTGCGGCCGCGTCCTGCGCTTGTGCCAGCGCGGGAGCGGCGGCCCCGCACAGCAGGGCGATAGCGCCTGCCGCCAGAGGCTTCAATTCAAATTGTGTTTTCATTGAGGTGATCCGGGTGAAGAATGGGACGCCACCATAGCAAGCCACAAGTCAAACCTGAACGAATGAATTCGCGATTGCTTATGCATTATTTTGTGGTCTAATCTCAGGACACGCGCCCCCAAGGAACACACCCATGACCTCCAACACCTCCGGCCCCAAATGGGGCATGGCCATCGACCTGGAACGCTGCATCGGCTGCCACGCATGCTCGGTGGCGTGCAAGGTCGAGAACTCCGTATCGCTCGGCCACTTCCGCACCAAGGTGTACTACTACGATTTCGCCGCGGTCAATCCGTTCAATCACCAGCCGACCACCAAGCGCGCCTTCCTGCCGACGCTGTGCATGCAGTGCGAGGACGCGCCCTGCCTGGACGCCTGTCCCAACGACGCCATCGTGCGCGGCGCCGACGGCATCATCCACATCGACGATACCGCCTGCGACCGCAGCCGCGACTGCATCAAGGCCTGTCCCTACGGCGCCATCCACATCGATCCGGTGGCCGAGGTGGCCGACAAGTGCGACTTCTGCTCCCACCGGCTGGCGGCGGACATGGAGCCGGCCTGCGTGGAGGTATGCCCCGCCGATGTATTCGCGTTCGGTGACCTGAACGATCCGGCCAGCCCGGTCAGCCAGTTCCACGCCAAGCACCGCAAGCAGGTGGCGCCGCTCAAGCCGGAGGAAAAGACCAAGCCGCTGGTGCAGTACCGGGGCCTGGGCGGCGTGGTGCCGCGCGCGATGGCGCACAAGGTGCCCAAGGGCCGCAGCCACGACCCGTTCTCCTACGAGATCGATACCTGGGACCAGTTGAAGTCAGCGTTCTCAAAACCGAAGGGAGCATGAATATGGACCGTCGGGGATTCATCAAAAGCGGCATCGGCTCGATGGCCGGATTGGGACTGGGCGAGACCATCCTGTTGACGCCCAACGCCGCGCAGGCGCTGAACTACCGGCCGCTGGCCAATGGCGACCAGCGCAAGGTCAAGAACGATTACCGCAACGCCAGGCGCGTCACCAGCGTATGCCTGAACTGCTCGACCGTGTGCGGCATCGAGGCCTTCGTCCAGGATGGCAAGGTGATCAAGATTCGCGGCAATCCGCTCGACCCCAACATGGGCAGCCACATGACCTGCGCCAAGGGACAGTCCGCGCCGACCATCAACGACTACCCGGAGCGCCTGCTGTATCCACTCAAGCGGGTGGGCGCGCGCGGCGAGGGACTGTGGAAGCGCATCAGCTGGGACGAGGCCTACGCCGAGGTGGCGGACCGCATCAAGGCCAGCATCGCCAGCGGCCATCCGGAGCGGGTCGCGCTGCACCAGGGCCGTTCCCGCATCGACGCCGAGATCAACCGCTTCCTGAGCGCGATCGGCACGCCGGTGCAGCTGAACCACCGCGCGCTGTGCTCCTCCAACAAGCGCGCCGCCAACTACGTTTCGCTCGGCGAGACCGATTGGGAATCGATCGACGCGGAGCGCTGCAAGTACTTCCTCAACTTCGGCGCCAATTTCTACGAGGCGCACCAGGGCGGCCTGCATCTGGTGAGCCGCATCGTCAAGGCGCGCTTCGACCATGGCGCCAAGCTGGTGACGTTCGACGTGCGCCTGTCCAACACGGCCGGCCGCAGCGACGAATGGCACCAGCCCTTCCCCGGCACCGATGGTGCGGTCGCGCTGGCGATGGCGCATGTGATCGTGCGCGAGAACGAGATCGACCACGACTTCATCGACAAGTTCGTGCAGCCCGGGCTTGAGACCATTCGCGCTTGGCTGGCCCCGTGCACGCCGGCGTGGGCGGCCAAGCTTTCCGGCATCGCCGCCACCGACATCGAGCGCCTCGCGCTGGAGTTTGCGCGCAAGCGCCCCGCTGTCGCGGCCTTCACCAACCGTGGCACCGGCGCCCACTACAACGGCTTCAACTCCGAGCGCGCGGTCGTCATGCTCAACGCGCTGGTCGGCTCGGTGGCGCGGCCAGGCGGCTACTGCTACGGCCTGGAGGAGAAGCTGTCGGCCAGCCGTTATCCGCTGCCACAGCCCGTGCCGCCGTCGCCCAAGATCCGCACCGACCTGGAAGATCCGCAGGAATGGCCGCTGGCCAACCGCTGGCAGAAGATGAAGGTCGGCCAGATCGTCTACGACTATCTGCGCCAGGGCCGGGCCAAGCTGGACGTCTACCTGAGCTACACCATCGCCTCGCCGATGACGTGGCCGGAAGGCCGCAGCACCACGGTCGAAGTGCTGAAGGATGAGAAGCTGATTCCCTTCCACGCCTGTTCGGACGTGATCTACTCCGAGATGGCCCACTACGCGGACCTGATCCTGCCCGATGCGACCTTCCTCGAACGCTGGGGCCTGGACATCCGCAACAACCTGGAGCTGACGCACTTCGTCACGCTGCGCCAGCCGCTGGTGCCGCCGCCGGGCGAGGCGCGCAGCTTCGCCGATGTGCTGTTCGATATCGGCCGCCGCCTCGCGCCCGAACAGGCGAAGTACTTCCAGTTCGGCAGCCATGAGGACTTCGTGCGCATCCAGTGCTCCAAGCTGCCGGCCACGGGGCCGGACGGCAAGCAGTTCAAGGACGGCTTCGAATACATGAAGCACTATGGCGTGTACGTCGATACCTCGCAACCGAAACCGTACGAGGTGTTCCAGAAGCCGCTGAGTGGCAAGCAGCTTGACGGCAGCCGGGTGGATGCCGCCAGCGGCGTGATCTACCGCCCCAACGACAAGGGCAAGGACAGCGCCATCGGCCTGATGGCTGGCGGCGCGCCGGTGCGCGGCTTCGCCACGCCGTCACGCAAGTTCGAGGTGCACGCGCCGGAGGTGACGATGGTGGCGAAGACGCGCGGCTTTGACGACGACGGCATGCCGACCTTCGTGCAGATCCCGTCGCACCGCGACCTGCCGGCGGACCGCTTCATCCTCAGCACCTTCAAATGGAACGTCCATACGCAGGGCCGCACCGCATCGCAAAAATACCTGAGCGAGATCGTGCACGACAACCCGATGTGGATCAACGTCTCTACGGCCAGGAAGCTAGGCCTGAAAAGCGGCGACATGGTGGAGTTGACCACCTACCGGCCGCAGTCCGGGCCGGCCGACCAGGCGGGCCTGCAGGCGTATCGCGGCAACGGCGAGAAGATCGGCTCGGCGCGGATGCGGGTGTTCGTCACGCGCGGCATCCATCCGCGCGTGGTGGCGGTGTCCAATTCGCTGGGCTGGATCAGCGGCGGGCGCGCAGCCGAGGGACGCAATGGACGGCGTGTGGAGGTGGCGGCACAGGGGATAGGCCCCGAGGCGGCCAAGGCCTTCGGGCCGCCGCCGGCGATCGATGACCTGAACGCCGGCGTTTGGTGGGACAAGAAGAACGGTGGGCGGGGCAATGGCGTCAACATCAACGCCCTGCTGCCGATTAACCCGCAGCCGCTGGTCGGCATGCAGGCCTGGTTCGACACCGTCTGCTCGCTGCGCAAGGTGTGAGCCGGAAGGCCAGGCGAAAAAAAACGGCCCCGCGAGGGGCCGTCGTCTTTTATGCAGCGTTGGTCTGGTTGCCGGCCGGCTTGCCGAAGGCCGCCAGCAGCGCCGCCTCCTTCTGCTTGGCCGCCTTGAAGTGACGCTCCTTCACATGGCCGTAGCCGCGGATGTCTTCAGGGATGCTGGCGATGGCCACGGCCTGCGACAGGTTCTCCGCCGTCAGCTTGGGCAGCAGCGAGGCCACGGTATCGCGGTACTCGCCGATCAGCGCGCGCTCCATCTTGCGCTCCGCCGTGTAGCCGAAGATGTCCAGCTTGGAGCCGCGCAGGCCCTTCAGCTTGGCCAGCACGCCAAACGCCTTCATCATCCACGGGCCGAATTCCTGCTTGACCAGGTGGCCTTCGGCATCGTGCTTGGCAAACAGCGGCGGCGCCAGGTGGAACTTCAGCGTGACGTCGCCCTCGAACATGCCGGCGATCTTCTGCTGGAACGCGCCGTCGGTGTACAGGCGCGCGACTTCATACTCGTCCTTGTACGCCATCAGCTTGTAGTAGTAGCGCGCCACGGCTTCGCTCAGGCGGGTGGTCTTGCCCAGCTTGGCCTCTTCCGCCCGAACCTGGTCGACAAACGATTTATACTGTTTAGCATAATTCGCGTCCTGGTAGGCGGTCAGCAGCTCCACGCGGCGGGCGACGATGTCGTCCAGCGTCTGGATGCGTTTGAACTCGATCACCTTGGCCGGCGTGGTGAGCTTGGTCACGGATGCCAGGTCGTGCGCGGCGGTGCGGCCCCAGTTGAAGGCCGCCTTGTTGAAGCCCACCGACACGCCATTGAGCTCGATCGCCTTGACCAGCGACGCTTCGCTCAGCGGCACATGGCCCTTCTGGAACGCGTAACCCAGCATGAACATATTGGTGGCGATGGAATCACCCATCAGCGCGGTGGCGATCTGGCCGGCGTCGACAAAGTCCACCAGCTCATTGCCGCAGGCCTTGACGATTTCGCCGCGCGAGGAAGCGTCCGGGAACTGCCAGTTCGGATTCTTCACAAACGCCGCCGTCGACGAGCCGGTCGAGTTGATCATCGCGTGCGTGCGGCCTTCGCCCATGCGCGACAAGGCGTCGCGCGAGGCGGTGACGATCAGGTCGCAGCCCACCACCAGGTCCGCGCTGCCGGTGCCGACGCGGGTCGAATGCAGGTCGGACTGCTTGTCCGCCAGGCGCACGTGCGACATCACCGGGCCGCCCTTCTGCGCCAGGCCGCTCATGTCCAGCACGATGGCGCCCTTGCCTTCGACGTGCGCAGCCACCGCCAGGATCTGGCCGACCGTCACCACGCCGGTGCCGCCGATGCCGGTGATCAGGATGCCGTACGGCGTGGCCGTCGACGGCAGCACCGGCGTAGGCAGCACCACTTGCGGCGCCTCGCCGACAGCAGCCTTCTTCGGCTTCTTCAACGCGCCGCCTTCCACCGTCACAAAGCTCGGGCAGAAACCGGTGGTGCAGGAGAAGTCCTTGTTGCAGGACGACTGGTTGATCTGGCGCTTGCGCCCCAGTTCCGTCTCCAGCGGTTCCACCGACAGGCAATTGGACTGCACGGAGCAGTCGCCGCAGCCTTCGCAGACGGCTTCGTTGATGACGGCGCGCTTGGCCGGATCAGGGTATTCGTTGCGCTTCCGGCGGCGGCGCTTCTCGGAGGCGCAGGTCTGGTCGTAGATCATGGCCGACACGCCTGGCTTGTCGCGCAGCTCCCGCTGCACGTCCATCAATTCGCTGCGGTGGCGCACGGTGACGCCGGGCGCCCAGTTGTAATCGGACGGGTATTTTTCCGGCTCGTCGGTGACGACGATGATCGGCGTGACGCCTTCGGCGGCGATCTGGCGCGAGATCATGCCCGGGTCCAGCGGACCATCGAACTGCTGGCCGCCGGTCATGGCGACGGCGTCGTTGAACAGGATCTTGTAGGTGATGTTGACCTTGGCCGCCACCGCCGCGCGGATCGCCAGGATCCCGGAGTGGAAGTAGGTGCCGTCGCCCAGGTTGGTGAAGACGTGCTTCTCGTTGGTGAACGGCGCCTGGCCGACCCAGGTCACGCCCTCCGCGCCCATGTGGGTGAAGGTGGAGGTTTCGCGATCCATCCACAGCACCATGTAGTGGCAGCCGATGCCGGCCAGCGCGCGCGAGCCTTCCGGCACCTTGGTCGAGGTGTTGTGCGGGCAGCCGGAGCAGAAGAACGGTGTGCGGTCGGTTTCCGGATTCGGCTTGGACGGCAGCGTTTTCAGCGCCAGCTCCTTCGCCTCCAGGAAGGCCACGCGCTCCTGCACGCGCTGCGCCACCGGATGGCCGGCGCAGTAGTGGGCGATGCGCGAGGCGATGGCGCGCGCGATCTGCGCCGGGTTCAGTTCATAGGTGGCCGGCAGCAGCCAGTCGCCGTGGCCGGTCTTGCCCTTGTTGCTCCATTCGCCGGTGTCGTCGAACTTGCCGACCACGCGCGGACGCTGGCCGTCCGGCAGGTTGTACAGCTCTTCCTTCAGCGCGTATTCGAGGATCTGGCGCTTCTCTTCCACCACCAGGATCTCGTCCAGGCCCTTGGCGAATTCGTGCACGCCGTCCGCCTCCAGCGGCCAGGTCATGCCGATCTTGTACAGGCGGATGCCGATGTCGGCGGCGGCCTGCTCGTCGATGCCCAGGTCGGCCAGCGCCTGGCGCGTGTCCAGGTAGGATTTGCCGGCGGTGATGATGCCGATCTTCGGCTTGGGCGAATCCCAGATGATCTTGTTCAGCTTATTGGCGCGGCAGTAGGCCAGCGCGGCGTACCACTTGTAGCTGTTCATCCGCACTTCCATATCGAGCACGGTGTCCGGCCAGCGGATATTCAGGCCACCGGCGGGCAGCTCGAAGTCGGTGGGCAGGTTGATCTGCACGCGGTCGGGATCGAAGTCCACCACGGCGCCGGATTCGATGATGTCGGTGACGCACTTCATCGATACCCACAGGCCGGTGTAGCGGCTCATGGCCCAGGCGTGCAGGCCGTAATCGATGTACTCCTGTACCGACGACGGATACAGCACAGGAATGCCGCAGGCATTGAGGATGTGGTCCGACTGGTGCGCGGTGGAGGAGGACTTGGCCGCGTGGTCGTCGCCGGCCAGTACCAGCACGCCGCCGTGCTTTGCGGAGCCGGCGTTGTTGGCGTGCTTGAAGACGTCACCGCAGCGGTCCACGCCGGGGCCTTTGCCGTACCACATGGAGAAGACGCCGTCGTATTTGGCATCCTGGAAAAGATTGGTTTGCTGCGTGCCCCAGACCGCGGTGGCGGCCAGGTCTTCGTTCATCCCGGGATGGAACTTGACGTGGTGGGCGTCCAGGTACTTCTTGGCTTTCATCGCCGTCATGTCGACGCTGGTGACGGGGGAGCCGCGATAGCCGGTGATGTAGCCGGCGGTGTTCAGGCCTGCCTTCAGGTCCCGTTCGCGCTGCATCATCGGTAGGCGGATCAGGGCCTGGGTGCCGGTCATGAAGGCCCGGCCGCGTTCCAGCGTCCACTTGTCATCCAGTGAGATTTCGTTGTCCGAGTGCGTGCCCGGCTCCAGTTGCGAGCCCTTGTGAGGTGCGTTCATTGTGTCTCCATTATTCTTTAAGCCATGCGCTACAGGGCCGGATTGGCCCAGGAGCGCGCGATCCGCCGGCCCTTGTGGAGACGGCGGAACGGAAAAATGCGGTTTTTTTTATAGGGTACCACAGGCCTGCGCCCCGTTCTGTGCGGGGCTGCGGGCTTTAATAAACCCTTGTTCCTTATGCTGCGGGGTCTTTCAACACGCCGCGCTTGATCTGATCCAGCTCGATCGATTCAAACAGCGCACGGAAGTTGCCTTCGCCGAAACCTTGATCGCCCTTGCGCTGGATGATCTCGAAGAAGATCGGACCGATGACGTTCTGGCTGAAGATCTGCAGCAGCAGTTCGCGCTCGTTCTCGTTGCTGTGGCCATCGATCAGGATACGCAGGCGGCGCAGGTCTTCCAGGCGCTCGCCGTGGTTCGGCAGGCGGCGGTTGACCAGTTCATAGTAGGTCTCGATCGTGTCCTGGAAGTCGATGCCGGCCTTCTTCATCGTCTCGACGGACGTGTAGATGTCGTCGGTGCCCAGCGCGATGTGCTGGATGCCTTCGCCGTGGTACTCGTCCAGGTATTCGGCGATCTGCGACTTGTCGTCCGACGATTCGTTGATCGGGATGCGCACCTTGCCGCATGGCGAAGTCATGGCCTTCGACTTCAGGCCGGTCAGCTTGCCCTCGATGTCGAAGTAGCGCACTTCGCGGAAGTTGAACATCTTCTCGTAGAAGTCCGCCCATTCCTTCATGCGGCCGCGATGGACGTTGTTGGTCAGGTGGTCGATGTAGGTCAGGCCATGGCCGACCGGGTTGGCTTCCGCGCCGGGGATGGCGACGAAGTCGACGTCGTAGATGCTGATGTCGCCGATGGCGCCTTGCTCGCCGCCGTTCTTGCCGCGCCAGCGGTCGACCAGGTAGATCAGCGAATCGCCCACGCCCTTGATGGCGGGGATGTTCAGTTCCATCGGGCCGGTCTTGTTGTCGAAGCCCCAGGCGCCTTGCTCCAGCGCGCGCTTGTAGGCGAATGCGGCATCCTTCACGCGGATCGCGATCGCGCACACGGACGGGCCGTGGTGGCGGGCGAAGCGCTGGGCGAAGGAATCCTGCTCGGCGTTGATGATGAAGTTGATGTCGCCCTGGCGGTACAGGGTCACATCCTTATGGCGATGGCGGGCGATCGCGGTAAAACCCATGCTCTCGAACAGTGCGCCCAGTGCTTTGGGATCGGGTGCGGCGTATTCGACAAATTCAAAACCATCGGTCCCCATCGGGTTGTCCCAAGGCGTAAATTTCATGCAAGTCTCCTTCTTAGAATAGCGCACAGTATAGTCTCGGTCCGACAGCAGTAAATTGCAAACAATTCCCATGTGCGGCGGTTTTGCGCAATAATATTGCCTGAACCATGAATTTTTGAGGTGTTTATGACCAAGATTGCGCTGGACAAAACGGACCGTAAGATTCTGTCCATCTTGCAGGCGGACGGGCGGCTGTCGAACCAGGACGTGGCGGAGCTGGTGGCCTTGTCGCCATCGCCGTGCCTGCGCCGCATCAAGCGGCTGGAGGAGGCGGGCGTGATCCGCCAGTACGTGGCGCTGCTCGACCCGGACAAGATCGGCCTGGGGCTGCTGGCCTACGTCAACGTGCGGCTGGAGAAGCACAGCGAGGCGGCCGCGCACAGCAACGCCCGCGCGCTGGGCGCGCCAAACGCGCCGGTGTCGCCGCGTGCGGATTTCGCGGTGTCGGTGGAGCAGTGGCCGGAGGTGGTGGCCTGCTACGCGATGACGGGCGAGATGGACTATCTGCTGCGGGTGCACGTGGAAGACATGGACCACTTCTCGCGCTTCATGATGGCGACGCTGCTGCGCCACCCGGCGGTGCTGGACGTGAAATCCTCGTTCGCCCTGCAGCGCATCAAAGACACCACCGCGCTGCCGCTGGTCTAGCTCCGGCGTCCCCTCATGGGGAAGGACCGCCGGCGGTTGCCCGGGTCACCAGCACCTCGACCCTGGGCGCCGTCCGCGCGAAATCGAACAGGGCCGGCGTCTGGGCCCGCTTTTCCGCCAGCGACCGGAAGGCCTCGTCCACGATCGGATCCTTGAGATTGCTTACCCCCACCCGCCCCCGCCGGATTTCCTCATATAGCCCGGGCACCCGGGCCTCGCCGTAGCGCAGCCATTCGGCCAGCGTCACGCTGCCGTCGCGATCCGCGTCGGCGGCGGCCACCCCGCCCGCCGGGGTGCGCAATCCATCGCCGACCAAGGCATAGGTCAGCAGCCCCTGCAGCAACACGCCGCTTTCCAACGCCACGTCGTCCGCCTGGCTGGCCGCCAGGATGCGCATGTTTTTATCGTAGGCTAACTGTCCCAGGCCCCGGTCGCCCATCGGTCCCGGCTTGAAACCGGGCTGGTCGACGCTGCCCGCGGCATGGCAGGCGTCGATAATCATCGCGATCTGGCCGGCGTCGACCGGCCGCAACCAATCGCTGAGATCGTCGCTTGAAATGAAACGGCTCAGCGCCTGCGCGTCGATGGGCAGGCCGCTCCCGGAATCGGACGGCAGCAGGTAGAACTTGCCCTGCTTGCTGGTATAGCCGTGCCCGGAAAAACTCAGGATCACGAGATCGTCCGGCGTCGCCGGCGCCAGCGCATCGGCGTTGGCCACGCCGGCGAGTTCGCCGCCGGTGCCCGGGCCGCCGGCCAGCCGCGCCAGCACCGCGCGGATATTCGCCCTGGTCGCTTTCCAGGCGGACGCATCTTTCCCCTCCGACACCAGCGTCACGGGCACCACACGGTAGCCTTTCAGGCCGGCCAGCGCCCTAGACATCGCGCGGGCGTCGCTGGCCGCAAAGCGCAACGTGCGCTCGGGCGCGTCGTAGCTGTCGGCGCCCACGGCGATCACATAAGCGGTAGCGCGCGCCGCCGGCGCGTCGGCCGGCACCAGATAGCGGTCGTCGACCACCGTGGCGCTCTTGACCCGGTCTTCGTTGAAGGCGTAGGCACTCAGCTTGACCGGCAGCCCCCGGTTGCGGCCGGCCAGCCGCACCGCAAAGCGCTTGATCGCCGAGCTCTGGCCGGGCGCCATGGCGATCCGCGCGTTGTCGGCCCAGTCCGCACCGTCGCGGTCCGCCGCCGTATTGTCGGGCAACTGGCGCACAAGTTGCCCATCGCGGAACAGCCGCAGATCGTAGACGCCGGTCTGCTGCTTCCCGTTCGGTTGCGTCGGATCGCTGACGGCCGATACTTCGACATCGACCAGTGCCTCCAGCGCCGTGGCGCCGCGGCGCACGGCGGCGATGCGCACGCCGGGCTGGATGCGGTTGAGCGACGCCAGCGGCCGTACCGGCGCGAGGGCCGGTGCGCACGCCGCCGGGTCGGTGCCCTTGCCGGCCTCGCAGGCGAGCAGCCGGGCAACGAGCCGGGGAATCAGGCGCGGCTCGTAGAAGTCGCGCATGAACACCTCCGGCGGCAAGGGGCGCAGCGGATCGTCCGGCATGCGCCAGGAGACCACCGCCAGGCTCTCGCTGTCGGACATGTCGAAGCGGCCGTCGGGCGTCGCCGCCATCCATTGGCCGTCCGGCAGCAGGTACAGCGACGCCAGGTCGCTGCGGCCGGCCACGCTGGCGACCCGGATTTCCCCTCCCAGGCCGATCGCCACCAGCAAGCCCGGCGGCAAGAACACCAGCGAGTTGACGGTGCTGCGCAGACGCGTGAAGGCAGGCAGCTTCTGCAGCGATGGCAGGTCGACCAGGTCCACCTCCCCAGTGCCGCGGCCGATGGCCAATCGTTGCCCATCGGCGGAAAAACGCAGCGCGCTGACCTTGCCCTGGCCGTCGATCCGTCGCGGCGTCGTGCGCGCATTGACCAGGTCGAAAAACCGCACGCTGCCGTCGGCCTGGCCAAATGCCAGCTGGCGCCCGTCGGCGGAATAGGCAAACGCCGTTCCGGTGTCGGCCCCCGCCACCAAGGCATACTGCGTTTTGTCGGCCAGCCGTATCAGGCCGAAAGCCTGCGCCTCGCCCACCGCGGCAAGCCAGGCGCCGTCCTGGCTGTATTCCAGGCGGGTGGCCGGATGCGGCAGCTTGCCGACCACGACAAAGGATCCGCCGGCCGCATCGTAGACGCGCAACTCCGCGCCGTACGAGACCGCCACCGACTTGCCGTCCGGCGCCAGGGCCGCGGCCCAGCTATACATCGGTACGGCTGGATGGACCTGATGCCGCGCCCAGCCCTCGCCGGCGCGCAGCACCGTGGCGCCGCCGGCCTGGCTTGCGGACCACACGGCCTGCCCGTCCTGGTCCATGTCGACATAGCGGTTCGGCTCGTCCGCGCGATAGACCAGGGCGATGCGCGCGCGCTCAAGATCGAGCCGCCACACCTCGGTATCGGTGCGCACCGTCAGCGCGGCACCGCTGCCCTGCGCGGCGGCGGCGACCGGGGTGAGCACCCTGGCGGAAATGTCCCGCTCGCCGGCGGCGCCGAGCGAGACCATGCGTATCGCGCCGGACATCAGGCCAGCGGCCGCCAGGTCGCCGCGCGCGCTGACGGCCAGCCCGGTCAGGTCCTCGGCAAACTTCCAGTGGCGCGTGGTGTGGCTGGCGAGATCGGTGTACCCGAGAACGCCATCGCTGATGCCCATCAACAAACCCTTTCCGTCCGGCGTGAACAGCAGCCTGCGCAGCCCATCGTTGGTGGCCAGCGCTGTCGCGGGCGCCGCGTTGCGGTCAAAACGGACCACGTCGAGGCGGCCTTGGTAGGCCAGCGCAACGGCATCCGCCCTCGGGCTGAGCGCCACCACCAGGTGCGGATGATCGCGCGGCGCCAGCGCCACCGTCACGCGGCAGCCATGCTGGAGGTCGACCTCCAGGACGGCGCCGTTTCCGGTGGCGATCATGAGCCGCCGGCCGTCGGGATGGAACATGAAATCGAGGTTGCCGTAAGAGTCGCCGGGTTGGGCGGCGAGCGGCTCGGCGCACGCCGCCCCCGGCAAGGGGAGCGCCTGCCAGGTCCTGGCGTCGAACAGCGCCAGCCGGCCGTCCGCCGTCAAGCCGGCCACCCTGGCTTGGTCGGGACTGAGCGCGAAGCGCTGCAGCGGCGGAATCCGCCCCGGGGTTGGCCGGCCATCGGCCAGGCCGATCAGGCCCGGTTTGCCGCCGTTGTAAGGGATCAGTGCAATCGAACCGGCCTGCTCGTTCACCAGCATGGCCGCGTAGCCGGGCGTCGCCGCCGACGACGGCGTGAAATCGCGCGACAGTCCGCTTGCATGGTTCCAGACCAGCATGGTGCCGGTATGGTCGGCCGTCACGAGCAGGCTGTCGCCGGCCGCGAACGCCATCCGCGTCACCGCGATGCGATGCCCGCTCTGGGGCTCCAGCACTGGCTGGTCGGCGGCCAGGGCTGCGGCGCCGCTGCCCAGCATCGCTACCAAGAAGATATTTACGCTTGACCACATGGGTGCTCTCCCCGCCTGAAAAAAAACGCCGCCGATGACCCTTGAATGATGTTTTTATGACACGAATTTTAATAATTGCCAAGTTTTTTTTGAGGCGGGCAAAAATCTCGGCTATATTCGGATACTTATAAAAATGACAGCAAAATCCAACCACCAGGGATCACCTCAAAGGAGCCGCCATGCCTGCCTCTCTGCCCCCCATGAAGTTGTTTGATACCCGCCATGCCCGCAAGTTCATCCTGGGTTTGCTGGCATGCGGGTTGCTGCAAGGCTGCGGCGTCCTGCAGCAGCCGCTGATGCCCTCCGCGCCGGAGCGGGCCGTCAAAACCGCCAAGGAGGCGGCGCTGGCACTGCGCCGGCAGGATGACAAAAGGCCGCTCGGCCTGGACGACATGAAAGCCGTGACCGCCGCGCTGCGCGGCGACATCATCGCGGCCGCCGAGCAAAAGAATCTGCAATCATGGAATTCGGGACTGACCACACTGCTGGGCGGCACCATGGCCACCGTCGGCTCGGTGACCGCGCGCACCGGCCTCACCAATACCGGCATCGCGCTCGCCCTGCTCGGGCTGAGCAGCGACCAATTCTATAAGCCGGCCAACGCCATCGACATCCATCTCGACGCCGACAGCAAGTTGATGTGCATCGCCGACGCGACCAGCGATCTGAACGAGACCAACCGCCAACTGGCCACAGGCTCCGGGTTCACGGGCGCAGATGAAGCGGAGAAGGCGGTCGAGACGCTGGAGGGAACCATCAACTCAGCGATGCTGTCTTACCGTCGCAGCCTGCTTGGCCTGCGTCCCGGCACCCCCACCCGCGACGACATCCTGGGCATGATCAAACGGTTCCAGGCGGACGCGACAAGTGGCGCCAAGGGCGGCCTTCCCGACAACAGCGACGAACAAAAAGCAAAGGCCGCGGCGGCACAAAAATACGTCGGCTTGAGCACCGTCCTGCAGGCTTGCATCAAATTGGGCGCGCCGGTGGCGAAATAAACGCGGCGCCGGGCGCCCATCCAACCAGCACCGAAAGGACTAACATGCGATCAGATTACAAAATAGCGGCTTCGATCATCCTGCTGGCGTCGACCGCCATGCCTGCCGTGATGACCCGGGCCGCGCCGGCGCCTGCACCGAAAAGCTACGCCTTGCTGGTGGGCGTCGATCAATACGCGCAACCCACCGACATGGCGTATCAGATTTCCAACCTCCGGGGACCGGCCAACGATGTCGCGGAAATCAAGGCGCTGCTGACGGACAAATACGCCTTCTCCGGCGCCGACATCGTCACGCTGATCGGCAAGCAGGCGACCGTCGCGGCGATCGAGGCCAATTTCAAAAGCCACCTGCTGGACAACGCCAAGAAGAATCCCGGCGCCAGGATCGTCTTTTACGTGAGCGGCCACGGCTCGACCAGCCAGGACCGGAACGGCGACGAGAGCGACGGCGTCGATGAAACCCTGGTCGCGCACGACAGCCGGACCACGGGGAAAAGCGACATCCTCGACGACCAGATCGAGCAGTGGCTGAAAAGCCTGGCGCCCTACACCAGCAACGTCACCGTCATTTTCGACAGCTGCCATTCGGGCGATGGCACCAGAGCCCTGGGCCTGACCGCGCGCGGCGTGCCGCCCAACCACAACACCGACCCGCATGGCGTCCAATACAAGCGCAGCAAGGATGGCGCCGAACGGGTCGGCACGCTGCGCGGCCGGAACGGCTACGCCTTCATCTCCGGCGCGCGCGCGGGCGAGCTGTCCAACGAGGGCGCGATACTCGACGAAAACGGCCAGGCGCAATACCGCGGCTTTCTCACGCACTACCTGGTCGCCGCGCTGCGCCAGGACCCGACACTGACCTATGAGGAAGTGGTGCACCGCATCGGCCCGCAGATCGCCAGGCTGGCGCCGTCGCAGCACCCGCAGGCCCAGGGCGACGTCCTAAGGCGCTTCCTTGGCACACCCGGCGATCAACAAAAACCGTACATCAAGATCGCCAACACGCCGGTCGGCAACCGCTTCACCGTCGAGGCCGGAGCGATCCACGGCGTCGGCGTCGGCGCCTTGCTGGCTGTCTACGCCAGCGATACCGAGAAGCTGGTGGGCGAGACGGGAAAGATCGCCAACGCCCAGGTCGTCACGGCCACGATGAATACAGCCGACGTCGAACTGCTCGGCAATCCGTCGCGGGCCGTGACCCGCGACGACAAGGTCACGTTGGTCACGCCGGCCAAGGCCAGCGAACGCACCCCGGTCCTGCTGAGCGGCCTGGCTCAGCAAAAAGCCACCAGCCAGGACCTGAAGGTGCTGGCCGGCATCAAGGAATTGCTCAAGGACGATTACGGCGTGATCGCGGCGCCGTCCGACAAGGACTGGGCGCTCAGCGTGCAGCGCGGCTGCATGACTGGCACGGTACTGACGCCGTCGTCGCGCGAAGCGGCCATGCCGGCCGCCACTTGCAAGCCGGTGTACTACGTCGCGCCCCGCGACAACCGCGACCGCGTGCTGGCGGACCTGATCGTTGACGAGGCCAGCACCAGCGACGCCGCGACCCGCCTGGCACGCTACATTTCCCTGAAGGCCAGGCAGGACAACCTGCGTCGCGTAGAAAACCTGCAATCGCCGCTGCAAGGCAAGCTCCGGATATCGCTGGTCAAGATGACCCAGGTGGATGGCAAGACCATCGAAACGGAATACAGCGCCGCCGCCGGCCCCCGGCTGGCGGTCGGCGACAAGTACCAGGCGCGGATCAGCAACGCCAGCGACCAAGACCTGTATGTCGCGCTGCTGGTGCTGGGTTCGAGCGGCGACACGTTCCTGTATTCGCCGTCCGGCAACGGCGAACTGGTCCTGAAAAACACCGCGTTCAAGGTCGGCCCCGTTTTCACCGCCGGCAAGCCTTACGGGCTGGAGACATACAAGCTGTTCGCCTCGCTCCGCCCGGACGTGGACTATCGCGTGCTGGAATCGATGGGAACCAAAACGTTGACCGGCGACACGTCGGTGTTCGGCCGGTTGCTGGCCGACTATTCCAACTCCGACACCAGGAACCCAGACGCGGCAACCCAGGCCGCGCTCAATCTCGACCAATGGGTGACGCACTCGATCGACGTGGAGATCGTCAAATGAACGGGCGGCGCAGTCTGCTGCGCCTGCTCGCGCTGGCACCGGCCGCGCCGCTGCTGCACGCCTGCGCGCAGCCCGGCGTGGCGACGCTGGCCGGCAAGCCGACCAACGCCATCTTCCTGGACGACGACAGCACCCGCGCCGTGCTGCCGCAAGGCGAAGCGTTGCGCCCCTTGCCGGCCAAGGGCTTGCAGCTGACCAAGGTATCCGAGGGCTGGGTCGACCACCTGTACAACGACGCCGCCGGCTACTGCACCGTCGGCTATGGCCACCTGTGCTACAAAAAACGCTGCGACGGCGCCACGCCGCGGCCCTACCTGCACGGCATTGACGAGCCGGCCGGCAGCGACCTGCTGCTGGCCGACATGCGCAAGGCCCAGGTCGAGGTCCAGGCCGCGATCCCGGACCATCTGCGGTTGCTCAACGACTTCCAATACGCCGCCCTGTGCGATTTCACCTTCAACGCCGGCGGCGCCAACTTCCGCGAATCGACCCTGCTCAAAGTCGTGCTGGCCCGGCAGTTCGACCGGGTGCCGGGGCAGTTGCGGCGCTGGGTGCTGGCGGGCGGCAAGGAATTCGCCGGCCTGAAGACCCGCCGCGAGGGCGAGATCGCCCTGTTCTTCGAAGGCACGACCATCCCCCGGGGCGTTCCGCGCCAGGACGAGGATTTGTCGCCGCTCGACATCGTGCGGCGATGAACAGCGCGCGCGCCGCCGTTCTGGCCGCCCTGGCGCTGGCCGCCGTCCGGGCCGTCGCCGCCGATCCGCAACTGATCGTGCAAAGCGCGCACACGCGGAAGGTGACCGCCGTCGCCGTCGACCGCCAGGGCCGCTGGATGGCCAGCGGCGGCGAGGACGGCGTCATCGGCGTCTGGGACCTGCGCAGCGGTTACCGGGTGCGGGCGCTGACCGGCGTGGCCAGCGCCATCTCCGGCCTGCGCTTCGACACCCACGGCGGCGGCCTCACGTTGACCGCGATCGGCGCCACCAGCGCGGACGCCGTCAGTTGGGATCTCGCCCAGCCCGGCCTGGCCGCGCCGCGGCGGCGCGATCTGGGCTGGCTGCGCCAGACAAGCAGCCTGGACGCCGGCGCCGGCGGCGACGCGCCCGCCGCGATGGCGGTCAGCGGCATCGACGGTTTCGACGTCTGGCGCGGCGCCGCGGACGGCAAGCACTGGCGCTACAGAAAGGCCGGCAGCCTGTTGACCGACATCGCGGTCAGCCCGGACGGCCAGGTCGTGGCCACCATCGCCCAGTCCGGTCGATTGACGCTGTGGACGCGCAACGGACGCGGCGGCTACGCGACACGCCATCTGGACAGCGCCCCGGACCAGCTGCGCACACTGTTTTTCAACCGCCACAACCAGCTGCTGGTCGCCACGCGGAGCGACGCCGCGCCCACCCGGCTGGTGCTGGAGCGATGGGATGGCTTGCGCGCCCGGCGGCTGTCCAAGGTCGCCGTCGACCACCGCTGCGTGCTGACGCCGCTGGCCTTTTCGGACGCCGGCCATGTCGCGGTCGGCACCGGCACGCTGCAGATCTTCCGCCACGGCACGTGGATGTCCCGGCTCGATCCCGAGCCGGACTGCGCGACGGCGCTGCTGGGGCTGATCGAGCCGCAGCAGCCGGACCGCCTGCGCCTGACCGGCATCGCGGCCGCCGGCCTCACCGTGGCCGCCTTCGACGAGGCCGGCGGCACGCTGGGCCTCGGCTATGCCGACGGC
>NZ_WWCX01000078.1:0-29428 GCF_009857655.1 Duganella vulcania | reverse complement strand
TGCAGCGTGGCGCGCGCCTGCGCGATGCCGGGATTGGCTTGCAGCGCTTGCGCCACCAGCTGTTCCAGCAAGGGATCGTTGAAGCGCCGCCACCACGCGGCCAATGCGGCGGCATCGGCCGGCGCCGCGCCGGCCTTGCCTTGCGACCAGTCCGCCGGCGCCTGGAACGGCGCCGCCGCAGGCGGCAGGCTGACCGGCCGCAGGTTGGCGCAACCGGCCAGCACGGTCAGCGCCAGCAGCATGAGCGGCGCCACGGGCGACAGCGGGGACGTTTTCATCGGATGCGGCTCCTGTCTATCAGGCGGCGGTGCCACCCACTACCCGACTGTACGGGCGCACCGGGCTGGCGTCACCATCGCCATTTGATCCAACTCAAAAAATGGAAACATACAGCGCGAGTATCACCAGACTAAGTCGCGCTTGATTTGGATCAATCAATTTGGGCGGTCAAATCACTACGATGGCGGTACTTGACGCGACTCAATTGCCGCGTCGCTGAATCCGTGCCAGCCACCAGGGAGACACCATGACCTACAAAACCATACTCGTGCATGCCGACGGCACGCCGCAGGCCGAACAGCGCATCCGGCTGGCGGCGCTGGTCGCGCTGGCGCATGATGCCCATCTGGTGGGTGCCGCCATGACCGGCCTGTCGCGCCACGCGCTGCCGGACGGCTCGATCGCCGCGGTCGGCACGCCCTTCCCCTTCGACCTGCGCCTGCTGCACGACCGCGCCGACGCGGCGCTGTCCCAGTTCACCGAATGCGCCAGCCGGCTCGGCGTGCCGTCCATCGAGGCGCGGCGGGTCGACGACGCGGCCGACGACGGCCTGATCCTGCAAAGCCCGTACGCCGACCTGCTGGTGCTGAGCCAAGCCGACCCGCACGACCACAGCAACAGCCTGCCGGCCCGCCTGCCGCAGACCGTGATGTTCCACAGCGCCCGCGCGGTGCTGCTGGTGCCGCACGCCGGGCAGTTCGAGCAGACCGGCAAGCGCGTGCTGGTGGGCTGGAACGGCAGCGCGGCCGCCGTCACGGTCGCCGCCGCGCCGCAAGCCGGCGGCCACGGACGCCAGGTCGACGTGCCGGGCGCCGAACTGGCCCGCTACCTGTTCCGGCACGGCGTGGAGGTCACGCTGGTCCGCCAGGACGAGGACCGGCGGGCGGGCGAAGCGCTGCTGGAGCTGGCCTGCGGCAGCGGCGCCGACCTGCTGGTGATGGGCGGCTACGGCCACCAGCGCATGCAGGAATGGCTGCTGGGCGGCGCCACCCGCACCGTACTGCGCGGCATGACGCTGCCGGTCCTGATGGCGCACTGAACCAACACCCCCGCAACACCAATAACAATGGAGATCACCATGAGTACCGTCAGCGCCAACGTCATGCAAGTATTGAGCAACCGGCTCCAGCAACGGCGCGAGCAACTATCCGCCCAGTTGCGGCAACGTCTGCACCAGGCTGACGAACAACAGGAAATGGCCCTGTTTAACAACTACGCCATCGACGCCGACCTGGCCGAAGCCAGTCAGCTCAGCGATACCGATATCGCGCTGCTCAATCATGAATTATTGGAGTTGCGCAGCGTGGACAATGCGCTGGCCCGGCTGCACCACGGCGGCTACGGACAGTGCTCGCGCTGCGGCGAGGCCATCCTGGAAGCGCGCCTGCTGGCGCAGCCCGAGGCCGAGATGTGCCGGGACTGCCAGACGGAACTGGAACTGCGGGGTGGATCGAAAATGCCGCCGCGCTGACGGCGGCATCAGGCCATGGCGGCCTGCATCATGATGGCCGGACGGGCGCCGGCGGCCGGTGCGGGCATGCCGGTGGCCAGCGATTCCAGGCTCGGGTGGTCGAGGATGGTCAGCTCGCGCTTGTCGACCGCGATCCAGCCGCTGGCGCGGAAGCGCGACAGCAGGCGGCTGATGCTCTCGATGGTCAGGCCCAGGTAATCGCCGATGTCCTCGCGCGACATGCGCAGCTGGAAGCTGTTGGGCGAGTAGCCGCGCGCGGCGTAGCGGGTCGACAGGTTCAGCAGGAAGGTGGCGAAGCGCTGTTCGGCGCGCATATTGCCAAGGAAGAGCATGGCGTTCTGTTCACGCATGATTTCCTGGCTCATGATGCGGTGGAAGTGGCGCAGCAGCGTCGGCACCTCGGCAAACAGTTCCTGCAGGCGGGCGAACGGGATCTCGCACACTTCGCTGTCCTCCAGCGCCACCACGCCGCAAGCGTGCTGGCCGCTGCCGATGGCGTCCATGCCCAGCAGTTCGCCGGCCATCTGGAAGCCGGTGATCTGCTGCTGGCCGCTGTGGTTGACGCGCGAGGTCTTGAAGTGGCCGAAGCGCACCGCGTACAGGCTGTGGAACGGCTGGTCCATGCGGCACAGGTTCTCGTCGCGCTCGACGCGGCGGCGGCGGCCGATGATCTTGTCGAGGCGGCCCATTTCGCTCTCGTTGAGGCCCTGCGGCAGGCACAGGTTCTTGAAGCCGCACATGCCGCATTTGGATTGCACTGCGCCCATGTTGCTCGCGAGTTGTAAATTGGTCATCATGTCCATGCTCCTTAGTGTGCTGGCCTGCGCATCGCGTTGATGGCTACGGCATAGACACAGTATCGGCGATGGACGGCCCGGCGCTAATCGGGCTTCGCTGTCCTGTCGTGTAGTGGCCGGCCGACAGAATCCTGTAGGGGATCCCCTACAGCGTTAGATAATGCCGTGTTCCAGGGCATAACGTGTCAATTCGGCATTACTTTCCAGGCCCATTTTTTCCAGGATGCGGGAGCGGTAGGTGGTCACGGTGTTGGGGCTCAGGTGCAGGGTCTCGCCGATGCGCACCAGCGATTCGCCGGCCGCGATCAGCTTGAACACTTCCAGCTCGCGGTTGGACAGCGCCTCGTGGCCGGCGTCGCCGCCGCCGCCGATCAGGCTGGCCAGCTTCTCGAGCAGCGCCAGGCTGACGTGCTTGCCGCCCGAGGCGGCCTTGCGCACGGCCGCCACCAGCGTGGTGGTCGGCGCGTCCTTGATCAGGTAGCCGGCCGCGCCCAGCTTGAGCGCGCGCACCGCGTAGATGTCCTCCGAATACGTGCTCAGCATCAGCACGGCCAGCTTGGGCCGCTCGCTGCGCAGCTGCTTGAGCAGTTCCAGGCCGTTCTTGCCCGGCATGGTGATGTCGAGCAGCGCCACGTCGAATTCCTGGCCCATGACCAGTTGCAGCGCCTCCTGCGCGTTGCACGCTTCGCCGTCGACGCGGATGTCGTCGGCCGTGCTCAGCATCAGGCGCACGCCGTTGCGGGCGATCGCATGGTCGTCGACCAGCAGCACGCGGATGGGATGGTTACTCATGATTTACTCTTGATCGTGCAATGGCAAGCGCAGCAGCAGGGTCGTGCCCTCGCCCGGCTTGCCGGTGATTTTCAGTTCGCCGTCGAAGTGACGGCAGCGTTCGTGCATGCCCAGGATGCCCCAGGATTCGCGGTTGAGCAGGCGCTCGGCCTCGATGCCCTGGCCGTCGTCGCTGATGCGCAGTTCCAGCACGCCGTCGGCGTAGTCGACCTGCAGGGTGGCGTTGCTGGCCTGGGCGTGCCGCACCACGTTGGTCAGCGCCTCCTGCGCGATGCGGAACAGCATCGTGCTGCGCTCGGCGCCCAGCTCCAGCGCGGCCGCGGCCGGCGCCACCGCGCACTGGCAATGCAGGCCCGAGCGGCGCTCGACCTGCTCGGCGTACCACTCCAGCGCGGCCCACACGCCCAGCTGGTCCAGCACGCTGGGGCGCAGGTCGGTGATCACGCGCCGCACGGTGTCGATCGCGTCCTGCGCCAGCCCGGCCACCTCGGCCAGCAGCGGCTCGGCCGGCGAACCGGCCGCCGCCGCGCGCTCGATGCTGACCGCGACATAGGCCTTGATGCCGGTCAGCAGGCCGCCCAGCTCGTCGTGGATCTCCTGGGCGATGCGCTTGCGCTCGTGCTCCTTGATCTGCTCCTGGTGCGCCGACAGGCTGCGCAGCGCCTGCTGCGACGCCAGCAGCGCCTGCTCGGCCAGCTTGGTCTGGGTGATGTCGATCATGATGCCCTGCATGAACAGCGGCTGGTCATGCTCGTCGCGCACCAGCTCGGCCTGGTCGCGGAACCACAGCGTGCGGCCGTCGCGCGCGTGCAGCCGGTATTCCAGGTGCAGCGGGCAGCCGTCGCGGCGGCTGCGGCGCATCGCATCCAGGATGGCCTCGCGCCGGTCCGGGTCCATGCGCTGGCCGTGCAGCGCCGGGTCGGCCAGCCACTCGGCCGGGCTGAAACCCAGCAGGCCGATCTGCGGACTGATGTAGCGCAGCGCGCCCTCGTCGCCCAGCTCGGCGATGTAGCTGATCGCCTGCATCTGCTCGATCAGCGTGCGGAAGCGGGCCTCGGCCTGGCGCTTGTCGTCCAGCAGGCTCTGCTCGCGCAGCATGCGGTGGATCGCGCCCGGCAGGAACTCCAGGTAGTAGCCGTCGACATCCTTGACCAGGTAGTCGCGCGCGCCGCGGCGCATGGCCTCGGCCGCCACGGCCGCGCTGTCGGCGCCGGTCAGCATCATCACCGGGATGGCCAGCGCGGCGCCGTCGGCGTTCAGGTGGGCCAGGAACTCCAGGCCGGTCAGGTCCGGCAGGTGGTAGTCGAGCAGGATGCAGTCGGGCCGCTGGCTGCGCGCCAGCTCCAGGCCCTGCTCGCCGCTGTCGGCCTCCAGCAGCTCGAACGGCGCGTCGGCCGCGGCGGCGAAGGCGCGCCGGCACGCCATGCGGTCGACCGCGTCGTCCTCCACGATCAGCACGCGCAACGGGGCGTTCACGGCATCTCGCTGATGGTCCAGTACAGGTCGATCGAGCGCATCATCTCGACGAAGCGGCGGTAGTCGACCGGCTTGGCCATGTAGCCGGCCACGCCCAGGTCGAAGCTGTGCACCTTGTCCTGCTGTTCCTCGGAGGTGGTCAGCACCACCACCGGAATGCGGCGCAGCGAGGCGTCAAGCTTGATCTGCTGCAGGAATTCGATGCCGTTCATGATCGGCATGTTCAGGTCGAGCAGGATGATGCACGGCCGCTCGTTGGCCGGATCGCGCAGGTAGGCCAGGCCCGCCTCGCCGTGCTCCATGCTGACCACCTCGTTGCCGACATGGATCTCCTTCAGCGCGCGCTTGATGGTCATGATGTCGACGTGGTCGTCTTCGACCAGCAGGATGGGTTTGTTCAGTACTTTCATTGGATGGATCCTGTTCTGGGTAAGGGGGCGCCGGATTTGGGCAGCGTGAACCAGAAAGTGCTGCCCTGCCCCATCTGCGATTCGAGCCAGATGCGGCCATGGTACATTTCTACGATTTTCTTGGCCAGCGCCAGGCCGACGCCGGTGCTCTCGACGCGGTCGCGCGAGGCCAGCGTCTGGAACAGCTGGAAGATGCGCTCGAAATGGCGCGTCTCGATGCCGGGGCCGTTGTCGCGCACGCTGAAGCGCCAGTGGCTGCCGTCGTCGGCGCAGGCGATCTCGATCTCGCCGTCCGGCTTGTCCATGTACTTGATGGCGTTGGAGATCAGGTTGTGGAACACCTGCTGGATGCGGGTGGGCTCGATCAGCACGGTCGGCAGCGCCGGCGCCACCGTCACGCGGAAGTTGGCCGGCGGCGCCAGCAGGTCCACCACGTCCGCCAGCAGGCGGTTCAGGTCGACCGGCAGCTGCGCCTCGCGCACCCGGCCCACCCGCGAGTATTGCAGGATGCCGTCGATCAGGCTGCTCATCCGGTGCACCCGGTTGATCAGCAGGCGCATGTGCTCCTTGCCCTCGTCGTTGAACTGCTCGGCGTAGTCGGTGGCCAGCCAGTCGGCCAGCGAGCCGATGCCGCGCAGCGGCGCCTTCAGGTCGTGCGACACGACGTAGGCGAAGTTGGTCAGCTCCTCGTTGGCGCTGCTGATTTCCTGCATCAGGCGGCGGTTGCGGTCCTCGGCCGCCTTGCGCTCGGAAATGTCGCGCACCATGCCGGTGAACATGCGGCGCGCGCCGATCTGCATCTCGACCACCGACAGCTCCATCGGGAACACGCCGCCATCCTTGCGCAGGCCCTCGACCTCGCGGCCCTTGCCGATGATGCGCTTCTCGCCGGTCTCGCGGTAGTGCGCCAGGTAGCCGTCGTGCTGGGCGCGGTGCGGCTGCGGCATCAGCATCGAGACGTTGTGGCCCGCCACCTCGGCCTCGGCGTAGCCGAACATGCGTTCGGCGGCCGGGTTCAGGCGTTCCAGCACGCCGCGCTCGTCAATGGTGATGATGGCGTCCACCGCGGTCTCGAAGATGGCGCGCATGCGCGCCTCGCTTTCCTGCAGCGCCTGCTCGGCCAGCTTGCGTTCGGTGACGTCGCGCACCGTGGCCAGCACCATCTGCCGCCCCTGCGAGGTGCGCAGCGGCGACAGGCTGACCTCGACGCCGAACTCGTAGCCGTCGTGGTGCAGTCCGTACAGCTCGGCGCCGGCGCCCATGGCGCGCGAACGCGGCTGGTCGAAAAAGTCGTCGCGCTGGCCGACATGGGCGGCGTGGAAGCGGGACGGCACCAGCGCCTCCAGCGTCAGCCCCAGCATCTGGTCCGGCCCGTAGCCGAACAGGTGTTCCAGCGCCGGATTGGCCAGCACGATCTTGCCGTCCTGGTCGACGATCAGCATGGCGTCGGTGGCCGAGGCCACCAGCCACTCCAGACTCAAGCCCTCAATTCCCAGATTTTTCAAAGGTGCATCCCGAATAACGATGCCGATCCGGCACCCAAACCTCGATGATACGTTTGAATCGCCCGAAACACAAAAAAAAGTGCCTTATCGGCAAGAAGCCGGACCGAGTGTATTCCCGGGCATTTTGATCTGGATCAACGGGCGCTACAGACGGCGCGGCGGCGCGGCCCTACAGTGATGCCATGAACCCGTCCTCCCTCCCTGAACTGGAAGCGCTCGCCGCCCGCCTGCACCGCCACCGCGCCGAACTGGCCAGCCAGCTGCGCCTGCGCCTGGGGCCGTTGCCGCTGACCGCGCAGTTGCTCGACGGCACAATATCGCCGGACGATCCGGCCGTGGCCAGGCGGCTGCCGGGCTGCGACCCGGTGCGCCTGGCCGAGGATCTGGCCACCCTGCGCAGCCTGGACAGCGCCTGCGCGCGCCTGGCGGACGGCAGTTATGGCCGCTGCCAACGCTGCGGCACCGCCATTCCCCACGAGCGCCTGCGGGTGCAGCCGACCGCGCACATGTGCCTGCCCTGCCAGCAGGCGCACGAGCGGCGCCCGCACCGCGGCCCGCGCGGCTGACCCCATCCCCTCAACGGAGCCCGACCACCGACATGTCCGCCAACCCGCCCGGCACCGCCAACGCCCAGCAACAAGCACTGCTGCAGAAGTACGCGGCAGCCGATCCCGACGCCGCGCTGCGCCTGCTGGACAGCCGCGCCGGCGGGCTGACGGAACAGGAGGCGCGCACCCGCCTGCAGCAAACCGGGCCCAACGCGGTGGTCCACCCGGCCCACGGCAACGCCTGGCTGCGCTTCCTGACCTTGCTGGCCAGTCCGCTGTCGCTGTTGCTGCTGGCCCTGGCGCTGGTGAACTACCTGACCGGCCAGGCCTGGGGCGCCATCGTGATCGCGGTCATGGTGGTGCTGTCGTCGCTGCTGGCGTTTGTGCAGGAGCACCGCTCCGACCTGGCGGCCGAACGCCTGCGCTCGATGGTGGCCACTACCGCCAGCGTGCTGCGCGATGGCCAGGCCGGCGACCTGCCGCTGGCCGCGCTGGTGCCGGGCGACATCGTGCGGCTGTCGGCCGGCGCGCTGGTGCCGGCCGACCTGCGCATTCTGGCCAGCCGCGACCTGTTCATCAGCCAGTCAGCGCTGACCGGCGAGGCGTTGCCGGTCGAGAAGCACGGCCAGGCGCTGGCCGCCGCCGGCCTGCCGGCGCTGGAGCTGGGCAACATCGCCTTCATGGGCAGCACCGTGGTCAGCGGCACCGCCAGCGCGCTGGTGGTCGCCACCGGCGCGCGCACCTGCTTCGGCCAGATCGCCACCGACCTGGCCGGCGCCCGCGCCCTGACCAGCTTTGACCGCGGCGTCAACCAGTTCGTCTGGCTCATGATACGGGTGATGTGCGTGATGATGCCGCTGGTGTTCGTGCTCAACGGCTTGAGCAAGGGCGACTGGCTGCAGGCGCTGCTGTTCGGCGTGGCGGTGGCGGTCGGCCTGGCGCCGGAGATGCTGCCGATGATCGTGACCATCAACCTGGCCAAGGGCGCGCTGGCCATGTCGGGCAAGCAGGTGATCGTCAAGCGGCTCAACGCGATCCAGAACTTCGGCGCGATGGATGTGCTGTGCACCGACAAGACCGGCACGCTGACGCAGGACCGCGTGATCATGGAGCGCCATGTCGACATCGAAGGCAAGGATTCGGCCCGCGTGACCGAATACGCCTACCTGAACAGCTACTACCAGACCGGCCTGAAGAACCTGCTGGACGTGGCCGTGCTCAACTACGTGGACGTGCACGAGCACCTGGACGCCGACCACGCCTTCCGCAAGATCGACGAGCTGCCGTTCGACTTCCAGCGGCGCCGCATGTCGGTGGTGGTCGAGCGCAGCGACGGCAGCCGCGTGCTGATCTGCAAGGGCGCGGTGGAGGAAGTGCTCAGCGTCTGCACCCGGGCCGAGACCGGCGCCGGCGTGATCTCGCTGCAGGACCATCACGGCGTGGCGCTGGACCGCGTGGTGAACGAGCTCAACGAGGACGGCTTCCGCGTGATCGCCGTGGCCTGCCGCGAACTGGCCGCCGGCGATACGGTGATCGACAACCGCGCCGAGGCCGACCTGCTGCTGGTGGGCTACATCGCCTTCCTCGACCCGCCCAAGGACAGCGCGGCCGAGGCCCTGCGCGCGCTGAGCCACTACGGCGTGGCGGTCAAGGTGCTGACCGGCGACAACGCCACCGTCACGCGCAGCGTGTGCCGCCACGTCGGGCTGCCGGTGCAGCAGGTCATGCTGGGCAGCGACATCGACGCCCTCGACGACGACGCGCTGGCGCTGCGCGCGGAACAAGTGTCGGTGTTCGCCAAGCTGGCGCCGCAGCAAAAGGCGCGGGTGATCCGCGCGCTGCAAAGCCACGGCCACGTGGTCGGCTACCTGGGCGACGGCATCAACGATGGCGCCGCGCTGAAGGCGGCCGACGTCGGCATCTCGGTCGACAGCGCGGTCGACATCGCCAAGGAATCGGCCGACATCATCCTGCTGCAGAAGAGCCTGATGGCCTTGAAGGACGGCGTGGTCGAGGGCCGCAAGGTGTTCGGCAACATCAGCAAATACCTGCGCATGAGCGCCAGCTCCAACTTCGGCAACATGCTCAGCGTGCTGGGCGCCAGCGTGCTGCTGCCCTTCCTGCCGATGGCGCCGGTGCAGATCCTGCTCAACAACCTGCTGTATGACGTGTCGCAGACCGCGCTGGCCAGCGACCGCGTCGACCCCGGCTACCTGCGCCGGCCGCGCCGCTGGGACATCGGCAATATCTGGCGCAACATGCTGTACCTCGGCCCGCTGAGCTCACTGTTCGACTACCTGACCTTCGGCGTGCTGTGGTATCTGTTTGACGCGGCCCGTCAGCCGGCGCTGTTCCAGTCCGGCTGGTTCCTCGAATCGCTGCTGACGCAGACGCTGGTGGTGCACGTCCTGCGCACCGGCAAGGTGCCCTTCGTGCAAAGCAAGCCCAGCACAGCGCTGCTGACCACCACGCTGGCGGTCTGCGTGCTGGGCCTGTGGTTGCCGGTGTCGTCCTTTGGCGGCGCGCTTGGCTTCGTCACGCCGCCCGGCGGCTACTGGCTGGCGCTGTCGGCCATCGTCGGCGCCTACCTGGTGTCGGCCCAGCTGCTCAAGAGCTGGCTGGCGCACCGCTATGGCCAACTGTAGGGAGCGCCCATGAGCATCAGCGCCAATTTGATCGGACTGGGGGCCGCCCTCGGCAGCGGCATGCTGATCGGCATCGAGCGCGAGCGGCGCAAGGGCGAGGCTTCCGCGCACGCGCTGGCCGGCGTGCGCAGCTTCGCGCTGGTGGCGCTGTGCGGCGCGCTGGCCCAGACCATCGATCCCGCGCTGACGCTGATGGCGGCGCTGATGGTGGTGGCGCTCAACGTGGTTGGGTACTACCGCGCCAGCGCGCAGGAGTCCGGCATGGTGACGCAGCTGGCCTTGTTCGCCAGCTTCCTGCTGGGCGTGAACGCGGTCGGCCATCCGCAGCTGTCGGCCGGCCTGGCGGTGCTGGTGGCGTCCATGCTCAACCTGCGCGCGCCGCTGCACCACTTCATCCGCGTCACGCTCAAGAGCGGCGAGCTGCGCGACGGCCTGATCCTGGCCGGCGCCGCCCTCGTGATCTGGCCGCTGCTGCCGGACGCGGCCAACAGCTGGCTGCTGGGCGTCAATCCGCGCCGCATGTGGGGGCTGGTAGTGGTGCTGATGGCGTTGCAGGCGGTCGCCCATGTCGCCATGCGCATGGCCGGTCCGCGCATGGGCCTGGCGTTGACGGGGCTGGCCTCGGGCTTTGTTTCCAGCGTTGCCGCCACCGCCGACATGGGGCGGCGCTACCGCCGCGACCCGTCGCTGCTGGGCGCGTGCGCGGCTGCCGCGCTGCTGTCGAACGTGGCCACGTATCTGCTGCTGTTCGTGGTGGTGCTGACCATCGCGCCGGGACAATTGCTGTCGCTGGCGCCGACGCTGGCCTGCGCCTTGCTCGCGACCGCGCTGGTGTCGGCCGCGCTGCTGCGTGCGGCGTCCACGCCGGTGCGTCCGCCCGCGCGCGGCGGCCGGGTGTTCAGCATCCGCCAGGCGGTGCTGTTCGCGCTGATCCTGAGCGGCGCGACAGCGCTGATGGCCTACGCCAACGCCTACCTGGGCACGGCGGCGGCGACGCTGGGCGCGCTGCTGGTCGGGCTGGTGGACCTTCACGCGGCAGCCAGTTCGATCCTGTCGCTGGCCGACAGCGGCGTGCTGACGCCGGCGGCGGCGCGGCACATCCTGCTGTGCGCGCTGGCGGCCAACACGTCGAGCAAACTGGCGGCGGCCGCGGCCGGCGGCGGCCGCTTGTTCCTGCGCCGGGTCGGGTGGGGATTGGTGGCGATACTGCTGGCGGCCAGCCTGCCGTCGCTGCTGGCCAGCTGGTGAGGCACGCCCGGCCTGCGCCGGGCCGCGCGCGACGCGTGTTAGCTGATCACCAGCTTCTTGGCGCCGTTGTTGGGTTTCTTCGGCAATGTCAGCTCCAGCACGCCATCCTGGTATTTGGCTTCAGCCTTGCCGTCGTCGACTTCCTTCTCCAGCGTGAAGCTGCGGTACAGCTGGCCGACATAGCGCTCGCTGCGCACCACGGTCTTGCCTTCCTTCTGTTCGCTCTCGCGCTTGGTCTCGGCGGAGATCGTGACGCGGTTGCCTTCGACATCGACCTTGATGTCTTCCTTCTTCATGCCGGGCAGCTCGGCCTTGACGCTGTAGGCTTGCTCGGTCTCGGCCACGTCGAGCTTGATCAACGGCTTGGCGTCGAAATCGCGCAGCATGTTTTTGAGGCGGAAGTCACGGAAAAAGTCTTCGACGCCGCGCAACGGCTCCAGCCGCGCCAAGTCGCCAAATGGGTCGAACTGCATCAGATTGTTAGCCATGTCATGCTCCTTGTATCAGTGAACGCCGGTGAGGGTTGACCGATGGCGCGCCGGCGAACACGCCATTACCGTCGAGCTACCGAATTACTGTAGCAACCGAGGCTGGCGCTGTCATCACGGCATTTTGATTCAAGTCAAAGGTGCCGCAAATTCGCCGGTCTTTTGACCTGGATCAAGCGGCGGCCTGTGCCGTCACGACATCCGCCGCTACAGTGGCCCACAGCAGTGCGAACCACCAGCCAAGGATAGTCCCCATGCGCCAACTCGTACTCGCGGCGGCACTGACGCTCGCGCTTCCCGCCGCCCACGCGGTCGACGGCTTTGTCTACAGCCAGGCCGACCAGAGCGCGATCGCCGGCGCCATCGTCACCTCCGGCGGCGCCAGCACGCTGACGGACGCGGCCGGGAAGTTTCACCTGCCCGGACCGGGGCCGGAGGTGGCCGTCCGCGCGCCCGGCTACACCCGCCGCCAGGGCGTGCACGCCGACGGCGACGCCCCGCTGCGGCTGGCCCTCACACCCTTCCAGCCCAAGGCCGTGTACCTGTCGGCCTACGGCATCGGCAGCGACGCGCTGCGCGAGGCCGCGCTGCGGCTGGTCGACCAGACCGAGCTGAACGCGCTGGTGATCGATGTCAAGAGCGACCGCGGCATGATCCCCTACGCCAGCACCATCGCCCTTGCCGAGCGCGTCGGCGCGCAGAAGGTGCGCACCGTGCGCGACATGCCGGCGCTGGTCGCGCAGCTGCACCAGAAAAACATCTACCTGATCGCCAGGATCGTGGTGTTCAAGGACGAGCCACTGGCCACCGCACAGCCCGACCTCGCGCTGAAAAACAGCCAGGGCCAAATCTGGCGCGACGGCGAAAACCTGCCGTGGGTCGACCCGATGCGGCACGAGGTGTGGCAGTACAACCTCGACATCGCCGAAGAAGCGGCGCGGCAGGGCTTCGACGAGATCCAGTTCGACTATGTGCGCTTCCCGGACGCGCCCGGCGCGCAGTACGCCCAGCCCAGCACGCAAGCGAGCCGGGTCGACGCCATCAGCGGCTTCCTGGGCGCGGCGCGGCAGCGGCTGGCGCCCTACAACGTGTTCGTGGCCGCCGACATCTTCGGCTACGTGCTGTGGAATACCGACGACACGGCGATCGGCCAGCAGCTCGAACGCCTGGTCCAGCCGCTCGACTACATCTGCCCGATGCTGTATCCGTCCGGTTTCAAATGGGGCATCCCGAACTACCGCAACGCGGTGGCCCATCCGTACGAGATCGTGTACCAGTCCCTGCAGCGCGCCAAGCAGCGCACCGGACTGGGCGGCGCCCGCTTCCGGCCGTGGCTGCAGGACTTCACCGACTACGCCTTCGACCACCGCCCGTTCGGCGCGGCCGAGGTGCAGGCGCAGATCGACGCGGCCGAAGCGGCCCAGTCCAACGGCTGGATGCTGTGGAATCCGCGCAACCGCTACTCGGACGGCGGCCTGCACGAATGAGCCGCGCGCGTCACCCCTGCGGCGACGCCGGATAACCGACCGACTGCGCCGCGATCACCTGCTGGTGCGGCGCCAGTCCCATGACCTCGGCCAGCGCCGGCCGGTCGACCCAGCCGCGCACCACCGTGGCCAGGCCCTCGGCGGCGCAGAACAGGTAGACGTTCTGGCTGATGAAGCCGGTGTCCAGCGCGGCGTAGAACTTCTGCTCGGTCTCCGGCCGCGTGCTGTCGTCCTTCAGGCTGGCCACGTAGATCAGGTTGATCGGAGCCGTGGCGACGAAATCCTGACAACCGGTGGCGGCGCGGATGTCCTCGGCCAGCACCGGCAGCAAGACCAGCTGCCGCGCATCGAAGCGATACAGCCCGGCACGCATCGCCACGTAGATGTCGATCTCCTGCCCGTTGCTGGCCGACGGCGCCGTGCGCAGGCCCAACTGCGGCCGGTTGATGCCAAACGCGGCCCACAGCAGGCGCGACAACGCGTACAGCGGCAGCTCGCCTGGGCTGAACTCGCGGCTGGACTGGCGCCGCAGCAGCACCTTGAACAAGGCCATGCTCAGCGGCGCGAATTCGGCGTCGAGCGCCAGCGCTTCGGGAGCGATCAATTGCAATGGGGTCAGCGGGGTATGGGATGCGGTCATGGTGTTCCATTCAGGTGATTCATTGCGCCCGGCACGGCGTGGCTCATTCCGGGTCCCAGTAAAAATACAGTTCCCGCGCGGCCAGCGGCTGCACGGTGAGCGCCTGTGTCAGTTCCTTGCCGCGCAGGCTGGCGACGATGCGATAACTGCCCGGCGCCAGCTTGAGGTAGCACAAAGGGCCGGGCGACACGAAAGTCGCCGCCACCGCACCGGCGCGGTCGACTATGGTGATCGAGACGTCGGCCCGGAATTCGCCGCTGCCCTTGGTGGCAAAGGTCAACCGCACCGGATAGTCGGCGCGGGCCGCCTGCATGGCCTGCCGCTCGTCCTCGCCGACGCCGCCGCTCAGATAGGCGATGCCGTTCTGCGTCCGCGGCGCCAGCTCGGCCGCCAGCGCGCCGCCTTGCGCGGCCAGCGCCAGGATCAACACTCCGCTTCTCAATGCGTACATGGCAGTTCCTCCGTGAAGAATCTTCACAGTAATCGGAGCCGCGCATAAATGCACCAGGCCCGCCTGACCCAAATCAAAAAACCGTGAATTATTCAGAAGCGGCGTCGCAGCCCAGGCTGGAACATTTTGATCCACATCAAGGACTTTTACTGGTGAGCAGCGCGATGATCACGGTATCCCGCCGACAGCGGCCCGAACCACCAGCCTTAGCGGCAGAAAGCATCTATGTACCAGACCATCCTACTTCCCAGCGACGGCTCCGACTTGTCGAAGGCAGCCGCCACGGCCGCGATTGAACTGGCGCGCAAGCTTGGCGCGAGCCTGGTTGCCATGTCCGTTGCCGAACCGTATCCCTACTCGCCGTATGTCGAGTTCGGCGCCGTGATGGACGTCCAGGTGTTTGCCGACGCCATGCAGGCCGCAGCGCACAAGTGCGTGCAAGAAATCGGCGCCGAGGCGGCCCGCGCGGGCGTGCCTTGCACCACCCACGTCGCCACCTCGCTCAGTCCGTCCGACGAGATCGTCAGGACAGCGCAGGACTACAACTGCGATTTGATTTTCATGGCCACGCACGGACATGGCGGCCTGCAGCGCTTGCTGCTCGGCAGCCAGACACAGCGGGTATTGGCCCATGCGACGGTGCCGGTGCTGGTGTACCGCTGACATTGCGCCAGCGGACGGGAATCAGATTGTGAAAATCTCTTCTATCGTCGTCCCAAACAGCCTGGCAATTGCAAAAGCCAGAGGCAAGCTGGGATCATAGCGTCCGGTTTCTATGGCATTTACGGTCTGTCTTGACACCTCGAGTTGGTCGGCCAGGTGGGCTTGACTCCACCCTCGTTCGGCGCGCAGCTCACGGATGGTGTTGTTCATCGACCCATCCTCCAGTGGCGGAACAGGCCGATAACCAGCCACGACGCCCCCATGATTCCCCACACGGTGAACATGCTCAGGCGTGGATAACCAGCGGCCTCGAGAAAACCGTAGGTGAAGGTGACGCCCACCGTGACGGCAGCCGCGAGGGTGACGGTTTCAAGCATGACGACACGTTGATATTCATCCATCCGGCCAACTTGTCGCGCGACCGCCCAGATCATCAGAAAAAAGCCAATCACCGGGCACGCCAAAGCGGCGGTCTTAAGTGCGCTGGGATCCATCGACGGGCCGTACTTCAGGGACGCCATGAGCAGCAGGATGTAGATCGCGATACTGCCGAACAGCTCACGCACATACTTTCCACTGGCCTTGCGTTCCATCACGGAATATTTCTGGTTTTGTTGAGCGTGCATTGATTTATCTCCTGTAAAGTATGCTTTACATAGTAGGATGGAGAAAATTCGATGTCAAGTAAACTTTACATCCAGCCGCGTTCCTAAGGGACCAGACGTTCATCGCACGCTTGGCTCACGTGGCGGAGCCGGGTAGTGCCTTGGCTAAAGAAATATCGACCGTCGTCAGATCTGGCCAGGTCGCGGTTATTTACCGCCCGACTCCATTGGAGGACGGCTGTCTCGGAATCTATCTCCAGCAAGGAATAGGTCTGAATTTCCACCCAATCAGGCTGCTTCGGCGCGGCGTCCAAAAAGTAAATCAAATGGCTATCCGGAGAGGAGTGGATGACATAATTGCTTCCAAGTTTGCTATATGCTCCATTTCCATCGCCGGCCCAAATTCTGACGACGCCTTTGCAGCTTGCAATCAGCAAATCAGATTGCCCTTCTTCGTGACCGTCATTGGCACGAATCGTTACGGATTTGAGCGTACCCGACCACACTCCATCGGAGAGCGATTGTGGAGTAACGTTATGGCTTGTTGCCGCACAGCCCAAAAGCGCCACTGATAACGATGCGATAAATAGATTTTTCACCAACACTCCGTATATGACACGAGGAAATTCTCTGCATCTGGCCGATGGTAGCTATCCATACCGTCCGCAGCCGCTTAATTTATTCTTTCTTTTTCATCAAACCGGCCAATGAGGCAAACGGATTATGCGTTGCCGGCGCGACCTCGGCCGATTTCAGGCTTAGTCCCCGGTCGACACACCCACGGATACATTTTCAGCGAGCGCTCGCGATAGCCCAACTCGCGCTGGTCGGCCGCGCGCCGCGCGTCGGCCACAATCTTGTCCAGCCGCGCGGCGTCCGGTTTTTTCCCAACGGTCATGCTAATTTCCTTTACTTGCTGTGAGATGTTGGGCGGCAGCGCCCGCCGTCGACTGGTTGAATCTCCAGCCGAATGCACTTGGCCGCTTGCGTTCGTCATCGGGATGAATCGCCCTCTTTCGCCTATGCCGCATCCTGGCCGGCCTTGCTCCGCTTCTTCGCCATGACCGGGCTAAGCGTCTCTTGCCGAGCCAGCATGGCTGCGTACTCCTGTGCCTTGCGTAGCCTGGTCTCAGGCTTGATTGCTGTCTGAACCCTGAACAACACTGCATAACGGTTTTGCGAATTGAGCGTGGCGAAAAATTCGGCCGCCCCGGGGTGGTCAGCGAACGCAGCTTGAAGTTCGGGCGGCACGCTCGCCGCGCTAGCCGATTCGTATGCGGCATCCCATCGACCGTCTTTTTTCGCTCGCTCGATTTCAGCCAAGCCACTCGGCTGCATCTTACCTTCCTCAATATACCTGAGCACTTTCTCGCAGTTGACCTTGGACCACAGGCTGCGTGCGCGGCGCGGTGTCCAGCGCTGCAAATAGTGATGAGCGTCGAGCGAACGCTTCTGGCCGTCAATCCAGCCGAAGCACAGTGCAACTTCCAATGCCTCTTGATAGCTTACACTGGGGACCGGGGCACCTTTTTTGGAG
This sequence comes from Duganella vulcania, assembly GCF_009857655.1. NCBI lineage: Bacteria > Pseudomonadati > Pseudomonadota > Betaproteobacteria > Burkholderiales > Oxalobacteraceae > Duganella > Duganella vulcania. The sequence continues at coordinate 12,386 of NZ_WWCX01000078.1, read as the reverse complement.
TGCTGCAGCCACACCCCGTCGGAGCCGCCGTGATGGGCGGCAAGCCAATGCGCAAACGCGCCCTGGGATGGAAACAGCATCATCTCAACGTCTACCGCCATTACATCACTCCGATTTTTTTTAGTCAGGCGTCCGTGTCCTGGCCTTGAGTTCCTCGCCGAACTTGGTCTACGGGGCAGCATAGCAGCTTGCCCATATGAAAAAAAACACAAATTGTCACTGCAAACCTATCTCTTCCTGCCGCGAAGCGCAACGGCCTACTCTGAGCAGGAACCGCTGGGTCAAACAACACGGTGTAATCGAATTGGGCAAGTGGTTCTGGCCACCATGCTTGCTCAGCAGCTTCTGGTGGACCCAGATTTGAGATTTCCCCTGTGAGGAGGAGAAAGACCGCGACGTGCGTGGACGTCTACAGATGAGGTAATGGTGCTCCGAGCCGGAATCGAACCGGCACGCCTTGCGGCGGGAGATTTTAAGTCTCCAGTGTCTACCAATTTCACCATCGGAGCGACAGAGCCCGTGATTATGCCACGAACCCGGCGTAACTGCCATACCGGCAACTATCCAATCCAATAACATGGCATCATTGCCAACATCTACGTCACGAGGATAGCTATGACCGTTCTGCGCCGACTGCTCTTCGCATCGCTGTTGATGATGCTTCACTGCTTCGCAACCGCCGCCGACACCCTGCCCAGCCCACAAGCCAGCGCCCCCGCGCAAGCCAGGCTGGTATTCGCCAACCGCACCATCTTCGTGTTCCGCTCCGTGTTGACGGGCTACCCGCCGGAGGAGCGGGCCGATGGCGCGCGCAAACGGCTGGAGGCAACGCTGGCCCGCAATGGTCCGCAGCTACCCAGCACCCGGACAATCGCCGAAGGCACGCAGGTGATGCTTGACGGCGCCCTGCTGTTCCTGGTCACGCCCGCCGACATCAATCCGCTGGCCGGCGACACCACCGACAGCGTCGCCGCCGAAAGCGCGGCGATACTCGGCAAAGCCCTGCTGGAGCGCCGCGAACAAGCCAGCCCGCGCTACCTGCTGATCGCGGCGGCCCTGTGCGCGGCGGCCACGCTGGCATACGGCCTGATACTGCACGGCCTGCGGCTGATGCACCGCTGGGTGGGCAAGCGCTCGACCCAGGCCATCAGCCGCCGCCTCGGCCAGGTGCGCCTCAAGAACGTGCGCATCCTCGACGCCGAACACTACGTGGCCTTCATGCGCCAGTTGGTGAACCTGCTGATCTGGGGCCTGCGCCTGATGGCGACCTATCTGTGGCTGGCCTTCGTGATGGGTAAAATCCCCTACTCGCGCAGCTGGGGCGAACGCCTGCAGGACTACCTGATCGACGTCATCGCCGGCGTCGCGCAAGGCGTCATCGATGCGCTGCCTGGCCTGGTGCTGGTGGCCGTCATCGCCGCCATCGCGCGGCTGGTGATGCTGACCGCCGGCTCGGTGTTCGAGCGCGTGGAAAGCGGTGAACTGCAAATCGCCTGGCTCGATCACGATACCGCCATGCCCACGCGCCGCATCTTCAATGTCGTGATCTGGCTGTTCGCGCTGGCTATGGCCTACCCTTACCTCCCCGGCTCGCACACGGCGGCGTTCCAGGGCGTGTCGGTGCTGGTGGGGTTGATGGTGTCGATCGGCGCGTCGAGCATCGTCGGCCAGGGCGCCAGCGGTTTGATCCTGATGTACGCGCGCTCGCTGCGCAAAGGCGAGTATGTGCGCATTGGCGATGCGGAAGGCACGGTGGTCGAATTGGGCATGTTCGAGACGCGGCTGCGCACCGGCCTCGGTGAGGAAATCACCATGCCCAACGCCTGGGTGCTGTCCAACACCACCAAGAACTACTCGCGCGCGCATGCGGGCACCGGCTTTGTGCTCGACACCACCGTCACCATCGGCTACGACACGCCATGGCGCCAGGTGCATGCGATGCTGGAGCTGGCGGCCGCCAGGACGGAGGATATCGCCGCCACGCCCAAGCCCTACGTGATGCAGATCGGGCTGTCGGACTTCTACGTGGAGTACCGCCTGGTGGCCTACGCCACTGTGGAGACGCCGCGCCGCCGCGCCGAGGTGTTGAACCAGCTGCACCAGTACATCGTCGACGTGTTCAACGAATTCGGGGTGCAGATCACGTCGCCGCATTTCACGCAGGAGCCGGCCACGCCGCATGTGATCCCGAAGGAAAACTGGTCTCCTGCACCGGCGGCGCGGGAGCCGCAGTAAGCTTTAAGCTGGTGGTTTCCGATCGCGCGCCACTGGCGGCAGGCGGTGCTTGAGCATGCCGACTTTCTGTGCGCGGTAGATGCCGGCATGGCCGGAGAACAGATAAGCCACCACGCACGCCAGCGCCGCGTAAGGCCCGATCTCCGGCCCGAACAATTCGATCGCCATGATGGTGGATGCCAGCGGCGTGTTGGCCGCGCCGGCAAACACGGCGACGAAGCCCAGCCCCGCCAGCATCGCGAACGGCAGGTGCAGCAACGGCGCCAGCGCGTTGCCCAGCGTCGCGCCGATGTAGAACAGCGGCGTGACCTCCCCGCCTTTGAAGCCGCTGCCCAGCGAGGCTACCGTGAACAGGAACTTGCCGATGAAATCCGTCGGCGCCAATGGCTGCTGGAACGCTTCGACAATCACAGGGATGCCAAGACCGATGTAGCGCGTGCCGACCATCCACACCGCCAACGCCACCAGCGCGCCGCCGATCAGGGGACGCAGCGGCGCATACGCCACACGGCGCTTCATGAAGGCCGATGCGGCGTGTGTGGATTTCGCGAACAGCATGCCGGTCAGGCCGAACACGATGCCGGCGGCCAGCACGGCGGCCATGCTCCAGAAGCCGATCGCCACCACGCCGCTGATGGCGTAGTGGGTGTGATGCACACCCCAGGCCATGCCCACCTGGTCGGCGGCGATGGCCGCCACCATGCAGGGGAAGATGGCATCGTAGCGCAGGCGGCCGATGGCCAGCACTTCCAGTCCGAAGATGGCGCCGGCCAGCGGCGTGCCGAACACCGAGGCGAAACCGGCGCTGATGCCGGCCATGAGCAGGATGCGGCGTTCGGCGTGGCGCAAGCGGAACACGTGGGTGAGCTGGTCGGCCAGGGTGCCGCCCATTTGCACGGCCGTGCCTTCGCGGCCGACCGACGCGCCAAACAGGTGCGAGATCACGGTGCCGATCAACACCAGCGGCGCCATGCGCAGCGGGACGACTTTCTTGGGGTCGTGGATTTCGTCGATCAGCAGGTTGTTGCCGGCTTCGACGCTGCTGCCCAGTTTCAGGTACACCCAGCCGACCACGAAGCCGGCCAGCGGCAGCAGCCAGATGATCCAGCGGTGGGCTTCGCGCCAGCCGGTGGCGCGGTCGAGCGCGAACAGGAAGAAGGCGGAGGCCGTGCCGCTCAGCAGTGCGATCAGGCCGGCGATGAAGGTCCATTTGCCGATGTACGGCAACAAGGCGATTTGTTCGGGATAGCGGCGTGATTTCATCTGACTTGCATACTAGCAAATTCGCCGGAGGGCGGCAATCAGGCCGCCGGGATTGAACTAGTTCAGCCGAAGCCGGTCTAGCATCTCATCGACTGGAAGGATGGCGCCAAAAGTGGAGACCGATGACATATTAAGCAGGCTGGATAGGCAGGCAAGCCAGATCGCAAGCCTGCGGGAAGATATGGACCGGCACTTTCAGCTGACGAATCAGCGCTTCGCGCAGGTCGACGCACGCTTCGATCAGATCGAACGACGCCTGGACCAGCAAGACGTGGTGCTGAAAGAGCTGCGAACAGAACTCCGCTACGTCACCCGTTGGCTCTTCGGCGCCCAGTGCACCATCATGATATTCCTGCTGGGGCTGGCGGCTAAGGTCATCTTTGTGCCGTGAGCACCGCCTCAGGCCAGCCGCACCAGCGGGTTGGCGATGATGTTGTCGATCTGGCGGATCGCCTCGTCGCAGGCGGCGGCGATGGCCTCGTCCTCGGTGTCGCGCACGAACTGCATGGTGGCGCCTTCGAACACCTCCACCCCGCCCACGCTGGCGCGCTCGATGTCGCAACTGGCGGACCAGCGGCGGTCCGTCGTTTGCAACGCGGTCGGCACGATATCCCAGCCCTTGTAGTGAATCTTGTCCATGATGCTCTCCTCGATAAGTCAGCAGCCTATCACGAAGGCCCCGGCGCGCCGCGCACGGATGCGCGGCGCGCCGGCCCGATCAGTCCTCCTCGTCATCCTGGTGCGCGGTGCGGCCGATCGGCTGCTCCATATTCGCCAGGAACCAGCTCAGCGACGTCATCACCGCCACATGCCGCTTCAATTCCAGCGGGTTGACCTTGTCCAGCGTATCGGCCGGGGTGTGATGGTAGTTGAAGTAGGCCGACGAATCGACCATCGGCTCGAACGCCGGCACGCCCGCGCGCTCCATCGGTCCCGTATCGGCGCCGCCCGCGACATCGCGACGCTCGAACTGGCCGGCGCCGATCGGCGCCAGCGCCTCCTTCAGCGGCGCGAAGTACTTCACCATCGGCGGCGTCACGCTGCCGATGAAGCCAAACGGACGGCCACCGCCGCTGTCGGACTCGATGGCGGCAAACTGTTTATCCAGTTTATCCTTATTCGCCTCGAAATAAGCCTTGCCGCCGCGGGTGCCGTTTTCCTCGTTCATCCACGCGATCATGCGGATGGTGCGGCGCGGATGCAGGTCCAGCTTTTTCAGCGTCTCGATCACACCCATCGCACCGGCCACGCCGGTGCCGTCGTCGTTGGCGCCGGTGGCCAGGTCCCACGAGTCGAGGTGGCCGGAGACCACCACCACCTCATCGGCCTTGTCGGTGCCAGGCCAGTCGGCGATGACGTTGAAGCTGTCGGCGTCCGGCAGCATTTGCGGGGTCAAGGTCAGGTGCATCTTGACCGGGCCGCGCGCCAGCAGGCGGTCCAGCAGCAGCACGTCCTCGGTGGTGATGGCGGCGGCAGGAATGCGCGCGCCGTCAACCAGGCCGGTCACGCCGGTGTGCGGGATGCGGAAGTTGGCGCCGCCGACCGAGCGCACCAGCGCCGCCGCCGCGCCCATCTCCGCCGCCATCTTCGGACCGATGTAGCGGAAGCCCGCGCCTGGACCGTAGGCCGCGCCGGCGTGGCCGCGATCGGCCAGTTCCTGGTCGAAGGCCACGTCCATCAGCACGATGCTGCCTTTCACCTGGGCCGCCTTGGCCTTCAGCTCCGCCAGGCTGCGCACCACCAGCACCGGCGCGGTCAGGCCGGCGGCGGGCGTGGCGCCCGAACCGCCCAGCGCCGTCAGCACGATTTTCTGGGTGATCCCGGCCGGACGGCCGTTGTAGTCGACCAGTTCCGCCGTCTCCACGCCGCGCACCCAATGCGGCACCTTGACCGGCTGCAGCGTGACCTTGGCGCCCAGCTTGCGCATGGCGGCCGCCACCTGCTCCACCGCCGCCGCCGCGCCGGGAGAACCGGACAGGCGCGGGCCAACCAGATCGGTCAGGTCGGCCAGGCGCTCGTAGGCCCAGTCGTTCTTCATCGCGCTGTCGCGGATCTGGGCCAGCGTGGCCGGATCGTTGGCCGGAGCGGCAATGGCGCCGGCGCCCAACAAGGCGCTGGCAAGGACGGTGAGGGACAACGGGGACTTGAAGACGGATTTCATGCGTTTCCTATCGATGGGGGTGTGAATAGCAAAGAACGATCTAAACGATAACCCATCATGGAGTTCTTGTCATCAATGTTGATTTGTTATGGCGCTTGCACTACCATGAACCTTCACCTCCGACGAAAGCGCCGCCTATGCTCAAGGGTTCACTCTGCACCGTGCGCCACCTGCTGACCACCGATCTGAACACCTTCATCGCACTGGTCAACGACCTGCCCTCGCGCGGCGACTACTTCTCCAGCCACTTCAAGTCGCCGGAGACGATGCGAAAGGAGTTCATGCAAAACGGTTTCGTTTCCGACGACAGCGAGCTGTTTGTGATCGAGGATGGACTGCACCACATCGTCGGCGTGATCACCCACTTCAAGAGCCGCACGCCGGTCACGCGCGAAATCGGCTACCGCCTGTTCGACAGCAAACTGTCCGGGCATGGCTACGTGACCGAGGCATGCCGCATGCTGGTCGATTACCTGTTCAAGGTCCACCAGTTCCACCGGCTGGAACTGCTGTCGGCACCGGAAAACGTGGCCTCCATCCGCGTCGCGCAAAAATGCGGTTTCAGCGCCGAAGGCACGCTGCGCCAGAGCTTTTTTATCAACGGCCGGTACCAGGATGTGCAGGTCTTCAGCCTGCTGCGGCCAGAATGGGAGACGCTGCGGGGCTAAGTGGGGGCAAGCGCCAATTGTTACAAGCCATTACCGGATCGGCCGGTTTGTAAGCATGTGTATAAGACGTGGCGTATTTTCTCGCGGGCTTTATAGTGGAGTCACTGGCCGACGTATCATTCCGATCCGGGCCACCGCAAGGGGAAATACCATGTTGAGCAAAAAATTTATGGGTGTAGCGTTACTGGCCGCAGCAGCAGTATCGTCGTCGGCCTACGCAGGCGACCGTGATTTCAACACGGTAGCCGGTGCGGTGGTCGGTGCAGCCATCGGCCACAATGCCGGTGGACGCGATGGCGCCATCGTCGGCGGCCTGGTTGGCGCGGCGGTCGGCAACAGCATCAGCACCAATGACCGCTACTATGACCGCGGCCGCGGCGACCGCTACGTCGAGACCCGTGTGTACACCCAGCCCGCTCCGGTGTACTACGAACCGGCCCCGGTGTATTACGCTCCGCCGCCACGCTACTACGCGCCGCCTCCACGCGTGGTGTATGTGGAACCGGCCCGCCCTTACTACCGCGAATACCGCGAATATCGCGAAGAGCGCTGGGAACGCCACCACCATCACTACGATCGCTGGGAACGTTAAGCGTCCCACGCCCCAACGCCCCGCAAGGGGCTTTTTTTTCGTCTTCCCCCCGCTAGCCCAGCGTAACGGCGCGGGCCGAGGGGAAATCATGACGACAGCAGACGCAATCATCGCTTTGGAACTGGGCCACTACCGGCTGCGCGAGCAGATCGGCGGATCGGCCTACGGCATCATCTGGCGCGCCAGCGGGCCGCCGGCCACGCGCGACGTCGCCCTCAAACTGATCAACCGCGAGCAGATGGCGCGCGCCCTGCCCGCCCAGCGCGAGCGCTGGATCGCCAGCGCAAACAATGAAATCGGCTTCCTGCAATCGCTGGAACCGTGGGACGAGCGCCATATCGTGCGCCTGCTCGACAGCGGCTGGCACGAGGGCTTGCCGGTGCTGGCGCTGGAGCTGATGGCCACGGACCTGGGCAAGCACATGATCGCGCTGAAGGGGCGCGGCCAGGCGCTGGCGCTGCCGCGCATCCTCCACTGGATCGCCCAGATCAACCAGGCACTGGCCAAGGTGCATCAATACGGCTGGCGTTACCTGGACCTTAAACCGGCCAACGTGCTGCTGGACCGGGACCTGGGCACCGTCAAGCTGGCCGATTTCGGCACCAACCGCCAGTTGGGCAGCCTTCAAGTTCACTCGTATGCCGGCACCGCCAACTGGCAGGCGCCGGAACAGTTCTTCCCCGCCGACGGCGGCGGCTACGCCACCGGCCAGCGCAGCGACTATTTTTCGCTCGGCGCCATGTTCTACTTCCTCGTCACCGGCGGGCTGCCGCTGCGCTTTTGCAGCGACTGCGGCCAAGCCTATCGCGAACATCACACGGCTGGCGCCGACCTGCTGCGGCGCATGCACGGTGGCGCGATTCCGGCGGCGCTGCATGCGGAGGAAGAGGCACGCTTCGCCGCCGCGATTCCGGCGCCGGCCCGCGATGCGGCGCTTGAGCTGCTGCGCGCGCTGCTGCATCTGGATCCGGCACAGCGTCCGCGCCATGCGATCCAGATCAGCCGCATGCTGCACGCGATCGAGGGCGTCAAGCCGGCTCGCGGCGTTTTCGACGCCGCAGATCCGGTCCACGGCATGAACCGGCCGACAGCCAACAACAGCTGGCGCACCATCCAGGGGGCATGATGGCGATCTCTCTGCGTCTTCCGTTTTCCACGAAGCCGGCTGCGCGCCGGCCCGCGTTCGACCGGCCCCGCCTCGGCGATATTCCTGCGGCCATTGCCCGCGCCGCCGCGGTCAATGGCGCCCTCGCCGTCACATTGGCCTTGCTGGCCGGGCTGTGCGCCTTGCAGGCGCTGGCCCTGTTACGGGCCCCGGCGGCCTGGCTGCCGGCCGCCATCAACGTCAAACTGGCACCGGGTGAAGCCGTCGCGCTGGGGCGGCACGAATTGGCGGCGCCGCAGGCCGATCGCGATCACCTGTCCCTGCGCCGCGATGCGCAAGATGGCTGGACAGTTCGTAACCTGAGCATGACCCGCCAAGTAGTCCTGTTGCGCGACGGCGGCGATCAACGGTTGGGCAGCACGCCGCTGGCTGGCGGTCAACGCTTCCAGATCGATGGCGCACTGTTCGATGTGCGCGCCGCCGATTCCGGCAACATCGCCTTCGCGCGCGACGGCCATGAATGGCGCTACGACGGCGCGGTGCTGTATCGCGATGGCCATCAGCAGGCCAACTGCCCCGAGTCGCATCTGGCGTCCAAGGTGCTGTCGCTGTGGAACCGCGCCATGCCCGGCGTGCTGACGATATCGCGTCCGCTGTCCTTCGGCGGCAATCTGCATTGCGACAATCGGCTCGGACTGGCGCAGGTAACGCCTGGCGCGGCGCTTATCGCCCGGGGCAACGGCGGACTGCAACTCACGGCCGGCAATCCGGACGGCGACCGCGCGGCCGTATTGGTGCACGGCGCCGGTTCGCAGGTCGACTTGCGCAAGCAGGAGGCATCGCTGGCCGGTGTGAAAGCGATTGTGGTCGGCCATACGCGCTTCCAGCTGGAGACGGATGGCGGCCAGCTCACGCTGCACCCGAGCCGCCACGTCAGCCTGTTCAACGCACCTGACCTGAAACTGCCCGAGCACGTAAGCTGGCAATGGCAGCGGCGCGCGCTGTGGAGCGGTGGGCAGTCCAGCGCCATCTGGACCGGCATCGCGATAAGCCTCGCATGCATGGCGGCGGCCCTCGCGCTGGCGGCACGCAGGCCGCGCGGCGCCGGAGGTAACCTCGGCGGCGCTGTCCGGGCTGCGCGCATCGGCGGTTTTGGGGAGGTGAGCATGCTGCTGGCCGCCGGCGGCGTACTGGTTTGCGGCGTAGTCGCGCTGGTTTCGCAGCGTGTGGGGTACGCGCCAAGCGCCGCGTGTTCGATGGCGTTGGCCGCCTGTGCGCTGGTGCTGTGGCTCGCGCTGCCAGGCCGGCTCACGCTGGTGACCGCCGCCGGTGTGGTGCTGCTGGCCGCCGGCCTGCTGTCGCAGCTGGAGCTGGGCCTGGGCGCGCCCGAATCGTCGTGGCTGCGCTACTACCAGAAAAGCGCCGCCATGCTGGCGGTGGGCGCCGGCCTTGGCGGTCTGCTGCGCCTGTGGACACAACACCAGGCCGCGCGTGGCGCGCATCTTCAGCAACGCAGCATCGAATGGCTGCTCGCCCTGTTCGCCGCCGTGGCATTGGCCGCGCTGGCCGCGCAAGTGCTGTGGGGCGACGAGCAGGGCGTCTTCGATCTGCAACCGGTGGAATTGGCCAAGCTCGCCCTTACCGCCCTCACGGCCCACTGCCTGGCGCTGCGCTTCAACTGGCACGCCGGCCCGCACACGCTGTCCGAACACGGCGCCCGCTGGCTGCAACTGATCGCCCCCGCGCTGCTGTTCCTTGCCCTGCTGGGCCTCTCGCTGGTGCAGGTCGACGACTTCTCGCCGCTGATCCTGCTGCTCATCTGGAGCACCATCGTGGCCTTCTCCTACGCCCTCGCCGCGCGCAACCGCAAGCTGGCCGGCGCGCTGATCGCCACGGCGCTGACGGCCGCCGGCGCCATCGTCTACCTGCGCTGCACCGGCACGGATGACCTGATACGCTGGGGCTTCTACGCCGACCGCTTCCTGGTCTGGCTCAATCCCGCCGAGCATCCGCACACAGGCCAACAGCTGCTGCTGGGCGCACGCGCCATCGCCGACGGTGGCTGGATGGGCGCCGACCACTGGCTCGGCCTGCGCTCGCTCGGCATGGCGGCTGGCGGCGCGGTGCAGATCCCCGCCGTGCAGGACGATTTCGCCGCCTCGTTCTTCCTCAACCGCCACGGCCTGGCCGGCGGCCTGCTGCTGTGGGCAGCGCAAGCCGCCTTCCTGGCCGGCCTCGCCCTCACCGCCGCCCGCGCCTACCAGGCCGGCGCCTCGGCGCGCGACTTCCGCCATGCCTGGTCCGGCCGCTTCCGCTACTTCGCGTTGTGCGGCGGCGGCGCCTTCGTGCTGGGCCACTTCCTGCTGTCGTGGGGCACCAACCTGGCCATTTTCCCCATCATGGGCCAGCCCATGAGCTTCCTCTCGGCCGGCGGCAGCCACCTGCTGTTTTTCCTCTGCCCCCTGCTAGCGTTCAGTGCCATCAGCGCGCAATCATCAGAAGGAGAATGAATCATGCCGATCTATGTACAACACCAAGTCCTGGGCCGCATTCCCGACGTGTTCAACGCCGAGGCGATCTGGCAGGCGCCCGGCCTGGCGCTGTTCTCGCGCCGCCCGCTGCTGCGCGACCTGCTGGAGCGCAGCCCGCGCGAACACAAGGGCCGCGCCGCCACGCGCTGCTTCTCCCACGTGACGCTGATGCTGCCGCAGGAAGAAGTCGACGACGACTACCACCTGACCCGTGGCGCCCGCGCGCGCGACCTGGCGCAGACGCTGACGGCGCTGCACCAGAAGGACTTCGGCGACCTGCTGGGCGGCGACCAGGTACGGTACGACGTGATCGGCACATCGTCGCTGGCGCCGGGCGAGATCGAAGTCAAGTTCGGCCACGCCGTGTACCTGCCGGCGCCGGACGAGAAAATCCTCTACAACGTCAGCGTGTCGCGCGACAGCGCGATCTGGCACCCGGTCTGCCCGATCTACCCCAACCAGCGCCTGGCGCTGATCGGCGGCGAAGGCGGAGAGGCGAGCTTCATCGCCAGCGGCTGGCCGTTCGGCCCGGACGGCGCCATCCTCGTCATCAACGACGGCCCGGATGCGGCGCCCGTCGTGCAGATGCGTCCCAAGGATGCCTACGACTGCCGCTTCGATCCGCGCAGCGGCTACTACACCATCAAGTCTACCCGCGAAACGCCGGGCGGCAGCCCGCGCCTGATGCTCAAGATCGCGCGCACCGCCACGGCGGCACGCCCGCAGGCGCCTGCGGCCGTCGACAGCATCAGCATCGCCCCGGCCGGCACCGGCAAGCCGGCGGTATGGCAAAGCCGCGCCCACAACGGCGCGGCGCCAGACATGACGGCGATCCCGGTCAGCCACAAGCCGGCCAACAACGCCGGTGAAAGCGACGCCACCTACGCGCCGGTGTCGCAACAGCGCGTCAGCCTGGTGGCGCTGGCCATGCCGCGCCTGAGCCGCTACCGCGACACCGGCGCGCAAGCGATGGAGCTGCCGTTCAACCGCGCGCTGGCCCTGTCGAGCGACGGCAAGCCGGCAATCAGCTTCGTCGTCGACGCTTCCGACGAGCTGTATGCCTGTACCGCAGAAGGCCGCCAGCGCATCACCGCACCGGCCACCTTCACGCCGGTCGATACGCAGGCCATCCGCGTGCTGGCCGCCGCGCCGCAGATGGACGACCGCTACCGCGCCCTGATCTGCCTGGCGCAGCCGGTCGGCGCCTCGGTGGCGAGCGGCGCGCGCTTCAGCTTCGGCCGCAATTCGCCGATGCTGGCGGCACTGCGCCTGCTCGATTCGCCGCGCTTCCTCAAGCGCGCCGGCGGCGCCAACACCGCCAGCGCCGACCGCATCGGCCTCTCGCGCGAAGCCTTCAGTTTCGAGGCGGCGGCGCAGGGCTACAAGATCGGCCGCCTGAGCGCCTCGCAGGCCCTGTACCACCTGGATGAGAAGATGGAATTCGTCGCCAGCATCGGCGACGCCGACACCGACGCGCCCTATCTTCTGCCGACCGGCCATCACCTGGTGGCGGGCCATTACGTGCTGCGCTTCGACGCCTGAGCACACAGGGAGCCTGCATGGAAACGGCAAAACTCTACTCGGCGGGCGCCTACGCGGCGGGGCTGGTGATCACCCTGTTCCTGGCCGCCTACCTGACGCCGCGCCAGTGGTGGCGCCGTCCGAACGCGCGCGCGCTGCTCATCATGGTGGCCGGCGCATGGGGCTTCGGCAGCCTGATACTGTACGCCGCGCACGGCCGGCAAAGCGAAAGCGGCACCGCCGCCGTCACGCCGGACCGCAGCGCCGAAGCGCGCGCGATCACAGCGGCGGCCGCGGCACGGGAGGCTGC
>NZ_WWCX01000077.1:0-29870 GCF_009857655.1 Duganella vulcania | reverse complement strand
CCTGGCGCAGGCGGCCGACGCCGCGCCGGGCCGCGACACGGCGCAGCCCGCCGCCGCCAGCACGGCGCAGCGCAAGCGCATCCTGCTGGTGGACGACAACCTCGACGCCGTCAGCCTGATGGCCAATTTGCTGGAGCTGCACGGGCATGACGTCCAGGTGTTCAACGAACCGCTGGCCGCGCTTGCCCATCTTGACCGCTTCCTGCCCCAGATCGCCGTGCTCGACATCGGGCTGCCGACGATGAGCGGCTACGCGCTGGCCGGCCACATCCGCCAGCGGCTGAACGGCCGCCCCTGCCGCCTGTTCGCGCTCACCGGCTACGGCCAGGCGATCGACCGCGAGCGCGCCAGCGCGGCCGGCTTCGAGCAGCACCTGGTCAAGCCGGTGCGCGTCGAGCACCTCCTGGGCCTGATCGCCGCCGACGCGCCGCACGCAATCGCCGATTCGAGGTCATCTTAGTACGCCAGCGTACAGAATGCCGCCGGCAGTTGCCGCACAATGGGGACACACAAAACGAAACGAAACGAAGTTTAACAACCCCGAGGAGAATCACATGCTTTACACCATTGCTGTCGTTCTGCTTATCCTGTGGCTGCTGGGCCTGGTCACTTCCTACACCATCGGCGGCTTCATCCACATCCTGCTGGTGGTCGCCATCATCATGGTGCTGCTGCGCCTGATTAGCGGACGCGGCGTCTAGCCCGTACCGCCCCGCATGCGGCGCTCCACCCGACGGTGGCGCGCCGTTTTTCTTTGGGCGGCGGCGTTTTGGTTTATGCTGTCGCTACCTTTCTTTCGGGAGCCGCCATGAAGCGACTGATACTTTCCCTGGCCGTGCTGGCCGCCGCGCAGGCGTCCGCCCAGACCATCAAGCCCGGCCTGTGGGAGCTGCACAACAAGGTCAAGACCGGCAACGCCCAGGCCGACCAGGCGATGGGCATGGCGCTCAAGCAGCTGGCCAACATGCCGCCCGAGCAGCGCGCGCAGATGGAGGCGATGATGAAGCAGAACGGCGTCTCCATGCCCAAGGCCGGCGAGGACGGCGCCATGGTGCTAACCGCCTGCGTCACGCCCGAGATGGCGGCCAGGAAGGAACTGCCGATGAATCAAAAAGGAAAATGCAGCTCGAAGAGCGAGCCGGTGGCGGGCGGCATGAACATCTCGTTCAGCTGCACCGACCCGGCCTCCAGCGGCCAGGGCACGCTGCGCTTCAACGGCGACAGCGCGTATGTGATGAACATGAACGTCACCAGCGAGGCGGGCGGCGGGCCGCAGAACGTGCAGGTGGAATCGACCGGACGCTGGCTTGGCGCCAGCTGCCCGGCCAAGCCCCGCTGATCACTCGGTGTCGCAGAACGCCATGTAGCGCTGGAAGGCCAGCGTGGCGACCGGGCCGACCGGCAGGGTGCGCGCCTCGTAGCGGATGCACGGCGTGACCTTGCCGTAATTGCCGGTGTTGAAGATCTCGGCCGCCGTTTCCAGCTCTTCCGGACGCACCGAACGCTCCTCGACCACGATGCCCTCCTTGGCCAGCAAGGCGATCACGCGCGCGCGGGTGATGCCGGACAAGAAGGTGCCGTTGGCCACCGGCGTCACCACCTTGCCGTCGGGCGTGACCAGGAACAGGTTGGCCGATGCGAACTCGGCCACGTTGCCGGCGTTGTCGCACACCACCGCGTTGTCGAAGCCGCGCTGCTGGGCCTCGCGGATCGCCTTGCTGGTGTTGGCGTACAGCGCCGAGGCCTTGGCGTCGGTCGGCGCCATCGACGGATCGGGACGGCGCAGCGCCGTCAGGCAGGCCGAGAAGCCGGTGAACGGCGGCATCGGCGCATCGAACAGGGTCAGCGCGAAGGCGCTCTTCTCCGGCACCGGCACCAGCAGGCCGTCGGTGCCGAACACCAGCGGACGCACGTACAACTCGGCATCGGCGGGGAACTTGGCCACGCCTTCGCGCACCAGCTTCTCCATCTCGTCCACCGACAGCGGGCACACCAGGCCGAGCCGCTCGGACGAGGTGACCACGCGCTGCAGGTGCAGGCGCAGGTCCGGCATGTGGCCGCGGATCGAGCGCGCGCCGTCGAACACGGACGATCCCAGCCACACGCTGTGGTCCATCGCGCCAAACAAAGGGGTGTTACCTTCGGACCAGCCGCCGTTGAAGTAAGTCAGATACATGCTTGTTCCTGATGAGTGCTAAAAAGAGCAATTTAGCACGGATCAGAAAGCGTGGCGCAGCCCGATGTTGATCGCCCGGTCGCCGCGGCCGGCGCTGGTGGCGTTGCCGACCGTGTAGCCGGCGCCGTTGCGGTTCTGGATGCGGGCAAAGGCGCCATACAGCTCGGTGCGCCGCGACAGCGCGTAGCTGACGCCGACCGCGAACTGGTTGGCGTCGCGGTTGGCGCTGCTGCGGTCGTCCTTGTGGATGTAGGACGCCAGGAAGGTGGTCGCGCCCATCGGCACCGCCACGCCCACCAGCACGTCGCGGCTGTTGTCGGACGGCGTGCTCTGCACGACCGCGCCGTAGGGGTTGGACATATTCCATGGCGAGCTGCCGGCGCCCCGGCTATGCCCGTACGCGGCATAGCCGACGAAGCGGCCGAAGTCCACATTGGCCGCCACCAGCGTGTTGCTGGCCGACTGGTCGACCGCCGACGCGGCGCCGCTGGCGTCCAGCGCATTCTCCTTGCGCTGGTGGGTGACGCGCAGGTTGACCGTGCTGCCGGCGTAGCCGATGGTGGCGCCGTAGGCGCGGTTGGCCTTGCTGTTGTACGGCGACTCGCCGACGCTGTAGATGGCCGCGCCGTTCCAGCCGTTCTTGCTGCGCGGCGACTGGTATTTGATGGTGTTGTCGTAGCGGCGCGTGGTGTAGCCGACCAGGTTGGCCGCGCTGCCCGCCGTGCCGCCGTGGAAGGGGTCGGCCACATCGGTCAGCGTCTCGTACAGCAGGTTGTACTGCCGGCCCAAGGTGACCGCGCCCAGCGGCCCGTCCAGCCCGACATAGGCCTGGCGGCCGAACAGCTTGCCGTTCTGGTCGGACGCGCCGGTGTCGTTGAGGATGCCCGCCTCCAGCGTGTAGACGGCCGACGTGCCACCGCCGAGGTCCTCGCGGCCGCGCACGCCGAGCCGCGAGCCGGCGGACACGCCGCTGTCGAGCCGGGTGTGCGCGCAGGGTCCGTTGCAGCCGCCCTCGGCCACCACGCCCGCGTCGAGCAGGCCGTACACCTGCACCGACGACGGCGTTTGCGATGGCGTTTGCGCCGCCGCGACCAGCGGCGCCAACCCTGCCAGCATGATGTAGATCGATTTCATGATGAGCCTGGAAAACGTATGCCGTTAAGCCCATGGTAGGACAGCGGGCGCGGCACCTCTGTGCGCGGGACCACGTTGGGGGAATATTCGCGCCCCCGCCCGCCATTGCCCTACCGCCATCTAATTTTCCCAATGGACAGCCAACGTTCGCCAGCGTACATACTTGGCAGACTTATACGACTATACTGCGGCTTTGTACCTACGCGGTTCGTCCGCCCCACGCATGCTCGAAATCCTTGAACGCATCGACGCAAACAGCAACGACATCGGCCTGATGGTCGAGCTGTTCGACACCCTGCGCCCGCAGCGCGCCACCGACGGCGCGCGCGCCACCGCCAACGTACGCACCCTGTGCCAGCTGTTGAAGGGCAACCCCGCCCACGCGCAGGCGCTGGGCCGCTACGCGCGCACGCTGCTGTCCAGCCGCCGCCACGCCAGCCTGTACACCGAAATCGGCGTGCTGTCCAACGACGGCTTCTTCACCGAATTCAAGCGCCGCATTGCCTACCGCATCCTGCCGCCCGCGCTGGGCGACGAATACCTGAGCGACGCGCTCGACCAGGTGGTCTACAAGCGCACCGACCACGTCTGGATCGCCGCCGTGCCGGCCGCCGACTGGCTGGCCCTGATCGACGTGGTCAGCCTGCACGACGAGGAAGAACAGCCGCAACTGATGCTGCCCGGCCTGCTGGAGGCGATCCGCACGCTGTCCTACCGCGTGTGCGCCATCGGCCTGGAACCCAAGCTGACCAATTTCCACACCGAGATGGAGACCTACGAATCGCCGTTCATGGTGCAGAACTTCGAGGTCAACGCCTATCTCGACAACTACCAGCGCATGCTGGCCGGCGACGAAGCCGCGCTGGAGGACGCGCGCCACCTGCTGGTCATGCTGGACCAGTGCGACGGCGTGGTGGCCAAGATCCGCAAGAAGGCGCTGAGCCAGGGCACCAGCATCGCCCTGACCTACCTGCTGGTGACGCTGACGCAAAGCATCGACCGCCTGCGCAAGCTGCTGTTCCTGGTGGACGTCAGCGGCGAGCTGCCGGCCGCCGCCGCGGCCGAGCTCAACCTGCTGGCCGCCACCCACGCGCCGCACCAGCAGGAAGGCCCGCCCAGCCCGCGCCGCAGCGCCGCCGTCGGCCTGGGCCTGGAGCTGATCAAGGCGCACAACCACAAGTACCAGCTGCGCGACCTGATGCACGATAACATCGACCTGCTGGCGCGCAACGTCACCGAGAACGCCAGCCACACCGGCGAGCACTACGTGGCCAGCCAGCGCAAGGAGCTGACCGGCATGTTCGTGTCGTCGGCCGGCGCCGGCCTGGTGATCGGCTTCATGGCGCTGTTCAAGATCCTGATGTCCTACCTGCGCGCCGCGCCGCTGGTCGAAGCCTTCCTGTTCAGCATGAACTACTCGCTGGGCTTCATGTTCATCCACTTGCTGCACTTCACGGTCGCCACCAAGCAGCCGGCGATGACGGCCTCGCGCATCGCGGCCGGCCTGCACAGCAAGGACGGGCGCAACATCGACATCGACAGCATGGCCGAGCTGTGCGTCAAGGTGATCCGCACGCAGAACATGGCGGTGCTGGGCAACCTGGCCACCGCCATCCCCACCGCCTGGCTGATCGCGCTGGCCTGGCCGTGGCTGACCGGCCACCACCTGGTGTCGCCGGAAAAAGCCATGCGCCTGCTGCGCGACATCGACCCGATCCACGGGCCGACGCTGATCTACGCCGCCATCGCCGGCGTCTGCCTGTTCGTGGCCGGCCTGATCTCCGGCTACTACGACAACAAGGCGCTGTACACCCGCTGGTCGCAGCGCATCGCGCAGCTGCGCGGCCTGCGCTGGCTGCTGGGGCCGGAACGCCTGGCGCGCCTGGGCGTCTACATGGAGAACAACCTCGGCGGCCTGATGGGCAATTTCTTCTTCGGCATCCTGCTCGGCGTGATGCCGCTGCTGGGCTTCCTGCTGGGCCTGCCGCTGGACATCCGCCACGTGACGTTCTCATCGGCGAACTTTGCGACGGCCATGGTCGGACTGGATTACCATGTCAGTTGGGAACTGGTGCTGACCTCGGTGGCCGGTTTCCTGGCCATCGGCACGGTCAACCTGCTGGTCAGCTTCGGGCTGGCGCTGTGGGTGGCGCTGCGCTCGCGCCAGGCGCGCTTCAAGCAGGGCTGGCAGCTGCTCAAGGCCATGGGCCGCCGGTTCCGCCAGGGGCCGGTATCGTTCTTCTTCGGTTCCGAGGCCGAGGAAGCGGAGATGTCCGAAACTGCGGTCGCCACGGAGAAGGCCCAAAAATGAAACTCGCGCGCATGCGGTTCTGGTTGCCCCTCTGCCTGATGTGCTGGGGCCTGCTGGGCGCATGCGCATCGCTGCCCAACGTGACGGCGATGAGCGACAAGCTCGAGCCGGCCGCCGTGCCCAGCGTGCAGGGCGTCAACGGCAGCCTGAGCCCGGAGCGCGGCAAGGCCTTGCTGGCCAGGCGCTGGCCCAAGGCGACGCTGGACCTGCAGGCCCAGGCCGCGCTGGAGGAAGCCGCCACCGGCGTGCCCCTCATTGCCGGCAACAAGTGCACGCTGCTGTTCGACGGGCCGCAGACCATGACGGAAATGCTCAAGGCCATCGCCGCTGCGCGCAACCACATCAACCTGGAAACCTATATCTTCGACCAGGACGAGCTGGGCCTGAAGTTCGCCGACGCGCTGATCGACAAGCAGCGGCAAGGCGTCACGGTCAACATCCTGTACGACAGCGTCGGCACCATCGGCGTGCCGGCCGCGTTTTTCGAGCGCATGCGCAAGGCCGGCATCCAGCTGGTGGAATTCAACCCGGTCAACCCGGCCAAGCTGAGCGGCGACAGCTGGAAGCTCAACAACCGCGACCACCGCAAGGTGCTGATCGTCGACGGCAAGGTCGCCTTCACCGGCGGCATCAACATCAGCGCCACCTATGCGCGCAGCTCGCTGTTCCGCTCCTCGGCCCGGCCGACCGACAAGTCGCAGGTGGGCTGGCGCGACACCCACATCAAGGTCGAAGGGCCGGCGGTGCAGGCCTTCCAGTGGCTGTTCGTGCGGCACTGGGTGGCGCAGGACAAGGATGACCTGGCGGACGCCGACTACTTCCCCAAGCCGGTGGTGGCCGGCGACAAGGTGGTGCGCGTGCTGGGCAGCGACCCCGGCGGCAAGTTCGAGATCTACAAGGCGTACAACCTGGCGATCCAGGAAGCCAAGCGCAGCATCCACATCACCTCGGCCTACTTCGTGCCGGACCGGCAGACGGTGGAGGCGCTGATGGCCGCCGCGCGGCGCGGGGTGGACGTCAAGATCGTGCTGCCGGGCGTGTCCGACAGCGGGCTGGTGTTCTACGCCGGCCATGCCTTCTACGACGATTTGCTCGAGAGCGGCGTGCAGATCTACCAGTTGAAGCTGGCGGTCTTGCACGCCAAGACCGCCGTCATCGACGGCAACTGGTCGACGGTCGGCTCGACCAACATCGACACCCGCAGCTTCCTGCACAACAGCGAGCTCAACGTGGTGGTGATGGGCGACGTCTTCGGCACCGAGATGGAGAAAGCCTTCCAGGAAGACCTGCGCGACTCGGTGCAAGTGACGCTGGAAGGCTGGCGCCACCGTCCCTGGGCCGACCGCCTGCGCGAATTCGCCGCCCGCTTCATGAACTACTGGCTTTAAATCAACTTGGGGTCAAGTCTGACATTCGGACACGGCCTCAGGCTTCGGCCGTCAGCGACCAGGCGTCGCCGCTGCGCTGGAAGCGCTCGGTGTGCGAGACTTCGAAGCTGCCGGTGCCGTCCACCCAGCTGTAGCGCTGCACCTCCACCTTGTCGTGCTCGACCCGGATGACGTTGAAGGAATTCGACTCGCCCCGCCCGCGCGTGGACGTGGCCGTGCCGGCCTGCACCATCAAGGCCGCGTAGCCGCTGATCTCGTAGCGCTGCGCGGTGTTGTGCGCGTGGCTCACGTGCAGGTGCCCCGCCAGCAGCAAGTCCACCCCGCACTCGGCAAACGCCCGCATCGCCAGCGGCGCGCGGTCGACCAGGTCGCCCTCGTCGTGCGTGTCCGGCATGTCGAACGGATGGTGGGTGACGACGATGCGCGTCAGGTGCGGATCCACCGCGCTCATGCGGCGATGGATCTGGTCGATCTGTTCATGGTTGATGCGCCCGTCCTTGAAGGTCAGCGAACGCGCGGTGTTGATGCCCAGCACGGCGATCTCGTCGTCCACATATTCCGGCGTCAGGTCCAGCGTGACGTAGCGCGTGTACTTGCGCAGCGGCGCCAGGAACCGGCTGGCGACGTTGTACAAGGGGATGTCGTGATTGCCCGGCACCACGATCTGCGGCCCCGGCAAGGTGTCCAGGAAGGCCCGCGCCGCCTGGAACTCCTCGGTCCGCGCGCGCTGCGTCAGGTCGCCCGACACCACCACCACGTCCGGCGCCAGGCTGGCCGTCAACGCTTGCAGCGGGCGCAGCAGCTTGTGGTCGACGCGGCCGAAATGCAGGTCGGATAAATGTACGATGGTGCGCATGCTGGCCTCCCAAGCTAGTTCGGAACGATGACGCTCAACGCCCCCGCCCGCGAGCGGTAGCACAGCGGCGGCTTCATCAGCGAGACTTCGCCGTCGGTGGCCACCCGCATGTGGTGGTGGCGCGTCTCGATGGTCAGCTCCGAGGCCGACAGCACGTCGAAATCGCGCGTCTGCCCCAGCTTGCCGAGCATGGCGCGCACGCCGTAGCGCAGCAGCCCCAGCCGCGACGGCTTCTGCGCCACGTACAAACAAAGCTTGCCGCTATCGAGTCCCGCGCGCGCGCCCAGCGTCAGGCCCTGTTGGTATTCATTGTTTCCGATGAAGACGAAGGGCGTGCGGCGCAGATGCTCCTCGCCATTGATCTTCAGGCGCACGTTCATGAACGGAAAGCGCCGCAGCGCCGCGAACAGCGCCCGCCCGAACGCCGGCCACTTGCTGCGGCCCAGATGGCGCTGCTGCTGTTCGCGGTCGCGCACGATGTCGGGGTAGATGCCCAGGCCCGAGTTGTTGAGGAAGATGCGGCCGTTGACCTCGCCCACGTCCACCCGGCACACCCGGCCCCGCACCACATTGGCCACCGCCGCGTCCAGCTCCAGCGGGATCTTCAGGTCCTTGGCGAAGTGGTTCAGCGTGCCCAGCGGCAGCACGCCGAGCCGCGTATCCGTGCCGACCAGCACCGAGGCCACCGCGTTGATGGTGCCGTCGCCGCCGCCCGCCACCACCACCGGCGCGCCCTCGGCCACGGCCCGCCCGGCGCGCG
Organism: Duganella vulcania; assembly: GCF_009857655.1. Taxonomy (NCBI): domain Bacteria; kingdom Pseudomonadati; phylum Pseudomonadota; class Betaproteobacteria; order Burkholderiales; family Oxalobacteraceae; genus Duganella; species Duganella vulcania. Next base: position 21,245 of record NZ_WWCX01000077.1, on the reverse strand, counting down.
CGATCATCTCCGCGCCGCTCCTGGCCAGCGTGATGTCGGGCTCGACGCCGTGGCGGCGGAATTTCTCCGTCAGCGCGGCGGTCCAGCCGCCGCAGTAGCCCTGCCCCGCGCTGGCGTTGACAATGATGATGATGCTGTCCAGTGGATACTCCGTAAACGGTTTATAAGGTTTTGGCTTCGCGCCGCCGGCGCAGCGTCGAGATCGCCGTGATGCAGACCGCCAGCCACGCCACGCTCTCGGCCATCGCCGCCAGCACGTCGCTCAGGTAATGCGCGCCCAGATAGACGCGGCTCAACGCCACCAACAATATCATCATGGCACAGGCCGCCGCCGCACCCAAGCGCACATGCCAGCGCGGCCGCGCGATCATCACATAGCTCGCCAGCAGGCCGTAGAACAAGGTCGCCACCGACGCATGGCCGCTGGGGAAGCTGTACGTCACCAGGCTCACCAGCGGCTCGTCGAACATCGGCCGCACGCGCTGGAAGTGATATTTCAGCGCCACATTCAGCATCGCGCCGGTGGGCACCGCCACCAGCAGCGCCAGCAGCCAGTAGCGGGCGTGCACGCGCCAGAAATACCAGCCCAGCGCCGCCACCAGCACCACCATGCCCGCGCCGGTATGGAGCAGCGACACGCCCAGCATGAAGCTGGTCAGCGGCTCGAAGGCGCGCGCATGGAACCAGTGCGCCACCTGCGCGTCCAGCACGGTGATCGCCTGCTGGCCCATGACGGCGTCGGCCAGATGGCCGAAGACCGCCACGGAAACCAGCAGCAGGACCAGCCCGGCGGTCAGATGCAGGCCGAATTCGCCTCCCGGCGACAGTCTTGCTTCAATGAAACGGATGAATTTGCTGAAAATTTGGTGCTCCAAGGGCCCTAGCCGTGCAAGTTGTTGGAAAAATCACGAAAAAACGAATTTACTGTTTATTTGCACAGTACCTGTTTATTCATACAGTAGTTATGCTATTCTGAACTCCTCGTTAAACACTACTCCTCCAAAAGGAAACGTCATGACTACAATGCACAGCAGCTTTAGCTCCCGCTTCGGTCTCGAATACATGCCGACCTCGTTCCTGGTGCGCATGGGCAAACGCGAACTGCTGGTATGCCGTGACTTCCGCAAGCGCTACTACGCGGTGAACCCGATCATGGAATGCGATACCGGCGTGCAGGCAGGCCATCTGGAAGTATTGATGTTCCGCCGCTGGTTGTTGATCCTGTCGAAGGCTCACTAATGGTTGCCGGTGCCAGTTGCCCGATCCAGTCGCAAGACAGGCCGGCCAACGCCGCTGCCTCGCTCGCGCTCCTCACCTGGGTTTGGCAACTGGCGTACCGTCATCAAACAGATTCGCCTCGTACCACAGCGTCACAAACAGCACCATCACAACAGGACCGATAAACAGTCCGACCAGGCCCAGGGTCTCGACCCCGCCCAGGATACCGAATAGTACGGCCAGGAACGGCAGCCGCGTGGCGTTGCCGATCATGCCCGGCCGTACAAAGTGATCCGCCACGAACAGCACGATCGTGCCCCACACCGCCACCGCGATGGCGGCCGGCACCGCGCCGTTGAACACCAGCACCGCCGCCGCGCTGACAAAGGCCACCGGCGCACCAAATGGAATGATAGCCAGGATACCCGTCACCGCCGCCCACAGAGCGGGGGACGGCAGGCCTGCGATCGCGTAGCCGATGCCGATCAACACGCCCTCCGCCAAGCCCACCAGCACCAGGCCATTGACGGTGGCGCGGATCGCCGTCGGGATTTTTTCAGCGTAGCGCGCCCAGCGCTGCTCGCTGAAGCAATGGCTGCCGATGGCGGTGATCTGGCGGTTCAGCGCCTCGCCGTCCTTGTAGAAGAAGAACAGGCACAAGAAGGCCAGGCCGAAATCGACCAGCCGGTGCATGAAGCCCACGCCGGCCACCTTGATCATGTCGCTGGCCGAATGCAGGCCGTTGATTTCGCGCTCGGACAGCAGGTGCGACAAGCCGTGCGGCTGGCTCAGCGTGGCCTGCCACCAGTCGCTGATCCACTCGCCCACCACGGGCAGGTGCGCGATGAAGGCCGGCACCGGGATGCCGTCGGTGTTGGCGCTGACCAGGTAGTTGGCCAGTTCCGGCGCCTGCCTGGCGGCCTGCGCCACGCCCAGCGACACCGGCACGATGAAGACGGCCGCGCAGATCAGGGTCAGCGCGGCGGCGGCCAGCACGTCGTGGCGGCCGAAGCGCGCGCGGATGCGCTTGTACAGCGGCCACGTCGCCACGCACAGGATGCCGGCCCACACCAGCGGCAGGAAGAAGCGATGCATGATGAACGCCGCCAGTGCGATCAAGGTCAGGGAAAAGCCGGCACTGAGGATATCGCGCTGGGTTTCGGTCATCGGAGTATCTCCTGGTCAATATTTGGGGGCTATGGTAAGCGCATTTGGCCCGGCCGCACACGCCGGTGCAAGGTTTTAATTATTTTCTAAGCTTTTGCGCAGCAAGCACGCAGGAAATCCCTCAGTTGCAGCACCGTCGGCGTGATCTGCGCGCGATGCATGCACAGCATGTTGAGCGGCGCCGGTTCGCCCAGTATCTCCGGCATCAGGATCTGCAGGCGCCCGCTGCGGAGATCGTCCGCCAGGTCCAGCCGCGACTTGTAGGCGATGCCCAGGCCAGCCACCGCCCAGCGCCGCACCACGTCGGCGTCGTCGGCGCTGCGGTTGCCGCTGACGTGCAGGGCCAGCGGCTCGGCGGCGGCGTCGCGCTGGAAGGTCCAGCGGTCGTGCACCACTTCGTCCACCATGAAGCGCAGGCAGTTGTGGCGCAACAGTTCGTTCAGGTCCTTGATCCTGCCATGCTGGCGGATGTAGTCCGGCGAGGCCACCAGCACGCGGCGGTTGTCCGGCGCCAGCGGCAGCGCCACCAGGCTGGAATCGTCCTGCCGGCCGTAGCGGATGGCGAGGTCGACCGGCTGCCGGTACATGTCCGACACCCGGTCGCTGATGCTGAGCTGGAAACTGACCTTGGGATAGTGCGCCTGGAACAGGTCCAGCCAGCCCACCATCATGTTGCGGCCCAGGTCGGACGGCATCGATATCTTCAGCGTGCCGCCCAGCGTTTCCTGGCCCTGGATCAGCGCGTCGTGGCCCTCCTTCAGCAGGCGCAGCGCCTCGCGCGCGTTGCCCAGGTAATGCTCGCCCTCCTCCGTCAGCCGCAGCGAGCGGGTGGTGCGGGCAAACAGCCGCAGCCCCAGTTCCCCCTCCAGCCGCTTGACGGCGGCGCTGGCCAGGGCCGGCGAGATCTCCAGCTCGCGCGCGGCGGCCGACAAGCTGCCCCGGTCTGCCGTGCGGACAAAGACCGTCAAATCATCCAATCGCAGCACTATCTTCATTCCTTTGAAAGTGTTTCGCTATTCAGCCTCTTTTTCAAGGCTGCGAAATAAATGATGATACTCCCATCCTTAATCGACCGGAGTATTCCATGAAAGCCGTTGCCTACCGCAAGTCCCTCCCCATCACCCACGACGAGGCCCTGATCGACGTCGACCTGCCGGCGCCGCAAGCGACCGGCCACGACCTGCTGGTCGAAGTGAAGGCCATCTCGGTCAATCCGGTGGACGTGAAAATCCGCGCCAACATGCCGCCAGCCGAAGGCGAGAGCAAAGTCATCGGCTGGGACGCGGCCGGCGTGGTCAAGGCGGTCGGTCCCGACGTCACGCTGTTCCAGCCGGGCGACGAAGTCTGGTACGCCGGCGCGCTGATGCGCCCCGGCACCAACAGCGAACTGCACCTGGTGGACGAGCGCATCGCCGGCCACAAGCCGCGCAAGCTCGACTTCGGCCAGGCCGCCGCGCTGCCGCTGACCGCCATCACCGCATGGGAATTGCTGTTCGAGCGCCTGGAAGTGAGCCGCGACAAGGGCGCGTCCGGCCAGTCGCTGCTGGTGATCGGCGCGGCGGGCGGCGTCGGTTCCATCCTGGTGCAGCTGGCGCGCCAGCTGACCGGCCTGACCGTGATCGGCACCGCCTCGCGTCCCGACACGGCGGCCTGGGTGCAGGAACTGGGCGCCCACCACGTCATCGACCACACCAAGCCGCTGAACGAAGAGATAGCCCGCCTCGGCCTGCCACCGGTGAACTACGTCGCCAGCCTGAACCAGACCGACCAGCACTGGAACGCCATCGCCGAGCTGGTCGCCCCGCAAGGCAAGGTCGCGCTGATCGACGACCCGGCCGCCATCGACGTGCGCCTGCTGAAGCGCAAGAGCGTGTCGCTGCATTGGGAATTCATGTTCACCCGCTCGATGTTCGCCACGGCCGACATGCAGAAGCAGCACCAGCTGCTGAACGATGTGGCCACGCTGGTCGATACCGGCGTCGTCAAGACCACGCTGGCCGAACGCTACGGCAAGATCAACGCGGCCAACCTCAAGCGCGCGCATGCCCTCATCGAGAGCAACCGCGCCAAAGGCAAGATCGTGCTGGAAGGCTTTTAAACGGCTGGCGCCTCGCCCGTGCGGGCGCGCTCCAGCGCCTGGCGCGCGCGCAGCATGGCCAGCGCAGCGTTGTCGTGCTCGGCCAGCGCGTCCTGCATGGTGCAGGCGGACACGCACGAGCTCTCCAGTATCTGCAGGAACTGCGCCTGCCGCCGCCGCAGCCCCGGCGACTGGTAGCCCAGCTGGTCGAACATGCGGCCGATGTCGAGGCAGTGGCTGCGCAGCTCCCACATGGTGCTCTTGGTGACTTCGATATCGTTGCGCATGCTGAGGTCGACGTCGATCAGTTCCAGCTGCGCCGCGCCCTCGCCCGCATAGGCGCGGATGGCGGGCAGCCACTGCTCGAACTTGCCGGCGATGCGCTGGATGCGGATGATCTTCTGGTCCAGCGTGCGGCAATAGTGCCAGCACAGCCAGCATACCGGCAGCCGCGCCAGGATGCGCGGCAAGCCGACCGATTGCAGTGTGCGTTCAAGTTTCCTGACGGCGTCGAGCAAACGACGCGTGCTGTCGCTGACGGGAGGGGAAGACATGGTGGATGCTCCTGTAAGAATTCAGGAACACAGTAGCTGCCGCATCAACCCTCGCGTTTGATGCGGCTTAAAGTCCAGGCAGATTTATTCGGCCTTGCGGAACATGGCCTTGATGCCGCGGAGTCCCTGTCGTATCCGCGCCTCATTTTCGATCAGCGCGAAGCGCACATACTCGTCGCCGTAGTCGCCGAAGCCGATGCCGGGCGACACGCACACCTTGGCCTCGGCCAGCAGCAGCTTGGAAAACTCCAGCGAACCCAGGTGCCGGTACTGCTCCGGGATACGCGCCCAGATGTACATCGACGCCTTCGGCTTGTCCACCGGCCAGCCGGCCTCGCACAAGCCCTTGTGCAGCACGTCGCGGCGGCTCTGGTACATCGCGCAGATCTCGCTCACGCAGCTCTGGTCGCCTTCCAGCGCGGCGATCGCCGCCACCTGCACCGGCGTGAAGCTGCCGTAGTCGTGGTAGCTCTTGATGCGCGCCAGCGCCGCCACCAGCTCCTTGTTGCCGACCATGAAACCGATGCGCCAGCCCGCCATGTTGTAGCTCTTGGACATCGTGAAGAATTCCACCGCCACGTCGCGCGCGCCGGGCACTTGCATGATGGAGGGCGCTTTCCAGCCGTCGAAGGTGATGTCGGCGTAGGCCAGGTCGTGCACCACCAGGATGTTGTGCTGCCTGGCCAGCGCCACCACGCGCTCGAAGAACTCCAGCTCCACGCACTGCGCGGTCGGGTTGGACGGGAAGCCGAGGATCATCATCTTCGGCTTGGGATAGCTCTCGCGCACCGCGCGCTCCAGCTCGTCGAAGAAATCGATGCCGGGCGTCATGCGCACCGAACGGATGTTGGCGCCGGCGATCACCGCGCCCCAGATGTGGATCGGGTAGCTGGGATTGGGCACCAGCACCGTGTCGCCCTGGTCCAGCGTGGCTAGCATCAGGTGCGCCAGGCCCTCCTTGGAGCCGATGGTGACGATGGCTTCCGAATCGGGATCGAAGTCGACCTCGTAGCGGCTCTTGTACCACTTGGTGATCGCGCGCCGCAGGCGCGGTATGCCTTTGGAGGTGGAGTAGCCGTGCGTGTCGGGGCGTTGCACGGTGTCGACCAGCTTTTCGACGATGTGGGCCGGCGTGGCGCCATCGGGATTCCCCATCGACATGTCGATGATGTCTTCGCCGCGACGGCGCGCCGCGAGCTTGAGCTCGGCGGTGACATTGAAAACGTAGGGAGGCAGGCGATCGATGCGCGAAAAGCTGCGCGGAGTTTGGGTGTCAGTCATGGATGTCTCACGTAAGCGCCCGGAACCGTCCGAGCGACGTCGATGCAATGTCGCATCGGCATCCATACTAGCCGAAGGGTTCGGCTTTTTGCAATAGCCTTTTTACGCGCTGGCTTGTTTTTCCTGGTCGCTGAACCACTCGAACAGGATCAGGCCGACGATGGAGGCGATCGGAAACAGGCACACGCAGATGATCACCCACAGCACCGGCGAACGTCCCAGCCGTTGTGCCGACAAGCCGATGAACACCAGGTGCACGATGAAGCTGACCGCGATCCCGATGCCGGCCAAGATCATCAGCGGCACCGAGTCCAGGGTGTGCTTGTTCAGCGGCGGCAGGAAGGCGGCCACGCACAGCACCCACACAATCAGCGAGACAGTGGCGGCGGCGATCGGTTGTTGCGCTCGTTCGATTTGCATGGGTGACTCCTCCAGTAAGCAGCTATGCTGCCACGAACTAGTCACAAATGCAACGCGGGTTATTTGGTGGGGGGGCAGTTGAATGACGATGGGCGCCGGCGCCGCGCAAGGAGGTGCGGCGCTATTCAACACAAAAGCCATGGCTATGATGGCAGCCAGCCCGCTGCAGGTGACCGTGCCGACGATCCACTTGATCATCGTGGCGCTGAATTGGGCCAGGTCCGCCTTGGTCACCATATTGGCCTCAATGCGGTCCAGGTGGGTGTCGATCCTGTCGAAACACTCGCGCATCTCGACGACAGATCCACCCGGGCCGGTGACTTTGGTTTGGATGTTCATTCAACCATCTTAGACACCAGCGCCAGCCGCACGCAAGCCCAGCGGGCCCGATTCAACGCAAAGAAGTCAGCGCCGAGGCCAGTACGATGCTGGCGATGGCCAGCCATTGGGTCAGCGTCAGATGCTCGCCCAGCACCACAAAGCCGGCCAGCGCGCTGAGCGCCGGCGCGGCGCTGCTGAACATGCTGAAGGTGCGCGACGACAGCGTGCGCATCGACAGCATCTCCAGCGTGTACGGCAAGGCGCTCGACATCACCGCGATCGCCAGGCCGATCAGCAGATACGCCGGCGTCAGCAGCGCCGCACCGCCGTACCAGCCGCCGATCGGCACGATGAACAGCGACGCCGCCAGCATCGCCCACGCCACCGACTGCCCGCCATGCATCACCGACACCCGCTTGCCGTACACGATGTACAAGGCCCAGCACACCGCCGCGCCGGCCGCGTACAGCACGCCAACCGGATCGAGCTGGTCGACCTTGCCGTGAATCGGCAACAGGAAATACAAGCCCACCGCGGCCAGGCAGACCGCGGCGAAATCGCGCGGCCGGCGCGACGACAGCACCGCCACCGTCAACGGCCCGGCCACCTCGATCGCCACCGCGATGCCCAGCGGGATGCGGTCGAAGGAGCGGTAGATCAGCAGGTTCATCAGGCCGATCACGCTGCCGTAGATCGCCACGTTGACGCCCTGCGCCCACGTCAGCGGCGTGCGCCACGGGCGGAAGATCAGCAGCATCAGCACCGCCGCGATGCCGACACGGTAAGCCGTCACACCTTCGACACCGACCAGCGGGAACAGATGCTTGGCCATCGCCGCGCCGAAGTTCAGCGACAGCTGGCTGGTCAGCAGCGCGAAGCCCGCCAGCAGCGCGCTGCCGCCCGCATGTTGTTTGGTATCGGCCATCCTATTTTGCCGACAGGCCGAGCTTCAGCGCGACCGGCTTGCCGGCGCCACCCTCCACCGGCTCCGGCCCGCCGGTCTGCGCGGCGGCGGCATCGACGCCCTCGCCTTTCAACGCGGCCAGGATCGCGGCCGAACGCTTCGCGCCCAGTTGCTGCAAGGCGTCCGCCGGCAACGGCTGCTTCTGTTCCAGGCGTTCCTGCAGCTTGGCGTAGAAGGCCGTCGCGTCCGCCACTTGCGGTTCGCCCTGCACCAGCTTGCCCAGGCGCTGCAGCATCGGCAGTTTCTTTTGCGCGGCGTCGGCAGCGGCCGTATCAGCGCCGGCGACAGGACCGGCTGCGGCTTCGGCGGCCTTCTTCTGCTTGTCCAGCTCGGCCGCGCCGAAGCGCTCGGCGTACAGGTCGCGCACCGCGCCGCGCACCTTGCGCTGTCCCATGTCGAGCGGGCCGGGCTGCTCGCCCGCCGCCAGCTTGATGTCGGCGCGCGCCAGCACAACGCGGCGCAAGGCTTGCGCGCGCAGGGCCGCGCCATCGGCCTGTTCGCTGTACTGGCCCGGCACCGACAACTTCAACTGCGCCTTCTTCGCCAGGATCTGCGCCACCTGCTTGAGCTTCTCGCGCTCCGGCGGCAGCAGCGTGTCGCTGCCCGGATCGAAGTCGATGGCCTCCAGCTTGTCGCCGCTGATGCCGAACAGATTGCCCAGCGCGCGGAACGGCGAGGTGACGATCTTGCTCATGATGTTGCCGATCGCCTTCCACACCACCGAGCCGTAGCTGAACTGCGGATCGTTCATGTTGCCCGAGACCGGCACGCCGAGGTCGATGCGCCCGTCGCTGTCCTTCAGGATGGCCAGCGCCAGTTCCAGCGGCAGCTTGAGCGCGTCCGGACTGTCGATGCGTTCGCCCAGGGTCAGGTTGTCGAGCACGATGTGGTTGTTGCCCTCCAGCTGGCCCTTGGCCACCTTGTACTCCAGGTCCAGCGAGATCTTGCCTTGCGCGATCTTGTAGCCGGCGAACTTCATGCTGTACGGCGAGGCCGACACCATGTCGACGTTCTTGAACACGACGTTGATGTCGGTGTTGTCGGCCGGGACGAATGGGTTGAGCTTGCCGCGTATGCGCGCCAGGCCGTAGTCGTCGACGCGGCCGTCCAGCTCGATCTGGCTGCTGCCGTCGCGCCTGGACGACAGGCCGGTGATCACGCCGCCCAGCTCATAAATCTTGGCGGAGAATTGCGGCCGCAGGCTCAGGTCGGTGAAGGCCAGCTTGGCGTTCTCGAAGCGCACGCGGCGCACCTTCACCGGGAACGGTTCCGCGGCCGGCGCGGCAGCGGCAGGCTTGGCGGCAGGCGCCGGCGCGGCCGGCTGCGTCACCAGCAGGCGCTGGGCGTTGAAGCTGCGGTCGTTCTCGATGATGAGGGTGGCGTCCGGCTCGATGACGCGCAGCTCGGCCACATCCAGCAGATCCGGCGACAGGCCGAAGGCCAGCTTGTCGGCGCGTACCGATTTCCAGTGGGCGAAGCGGTCGTTGTCTTCCTCGTTCAGGGCGAGCTCGGCGACTTCCAGCGAGCCGTCGTAGCGCAAGCCAGGGTCAGCCTTGCCGCCGGCGCCGGTGTGCAGGCGCCCTTGGCCCGAGATGCTGCCGTCGGCGATCTTCAGCTTCACGTATTTGGACAGCAGCGGCTGCACCGGTGCAATCGCCAGCTTGGTCAGCTTGAGGTCGGTATCAACCGCGCCGGTGGACGGCACCACCTTGCCCTTGGCCGTCAACTGCCCACCCTCGCGCAGCGCGACCGCGCCGTCGAACGCCAGCGGCTTCTTCAGGTCGGTGCTGGCGTCGGTCAGCTTGAGGTTGAAGTCTTGCAGATTGCCTTTGATGCCGCTGCTCGCGTCATCGTAGCGCGCGCCGAACATGTTGAACTCGACGGTCTTGATGTTGGCGGTCCATGGCGCCGAGGCCGGCGCATTCCTGGCCGGCGGCTGCGCGCCGCTGCCCGCTTTCGGGAAAGTGTCCAGGAACCGGAACCGGCCCTTGCTGTCGCGCGACAGGTCCAACTGGCCGCCATCGAAATGCAGACGCCCAAGACTGGCGCGGTGCGCGGCCAGGTCGATCTCGCCGCCTTCAAAGCCCAGCTGCGCCAGCTTGAGCGGCGTCATCGCGCCGCTGCTCAGCGCCAGGTTATCCAACGAGAAGGCGGCATCGGCGATGTTCAGCTTGAGGCCTTCGGCGGTCGGCTCGGCCTGCAGTTGCAGGTTCAGCTTCAACTTATCCGCATTGAATTTCAGCGCGGGGCTGACAGTCTCGTCCACCGCCGCCACAGCGATATCGTCCAGCGCGAGCTGCTTGAGCTGCACTTTCCAGTTGCCCGCCGGCGCGGGCTTGGCTGCCGGCGCAGATGCGACCCCGGCCGCAGTTGCTGGCGCCGGCTTCGGCGCGACCACGGGCGCGGGTTTCGCAGGAGCAGGCGCGGCAGCCACCATCAGGTTCGCCACATCCAGCCCGCCCTTGGCATCGCGGCGCACCGACAGCGTCCCGCCGCCGGCATGCAGGCCGCCAACGGTCACCGTGCGCTTGAGCAGATCCACGCCTACATCGCTGACATCGAACAGCTTCAACTTGACGAACGCCTCGGCCGCGCCATCGCGCTTGACCACCAGGTCGTTCAACGCCAGGGCGGCGCCGGACAGGTTGGCCTCCAGCTGCCCATCCTTGTAAGCGAACTTGTACGGCAGCTTGGCCGACAAGCGCCCATCCACCACCGCCACCCGCGCAAACGACTTCAGATAAGTCGACATCCCCGGCAGCGCCACGGCATCGAGCGTCAGCACGCCGCTGCCGCCGATCGGATTAAGCGCGTTCGTGCCCTTCCAGCGCAGCTTGCCGCCCAGGCCGGCGTCGGCGCTCAGCGTGTAATCGCCATTCTCATCAGGCAGAGTGCTCAGGTTGTTCAGCGTGAACGCGATCGGCGTAAAGGTGTCGTTGTAGCCGGCGTGGCGGTCATGCATATCGACCTTGCCCTGCTCCAGCGCGAAATGCTCGATGATCAGGCGTGGCATGCCGCTGTCGCTGTCATCGTGCTTGCGCTTGTTAAGCGTCTCGACAAACTCGGCGATATTGAACTTGCCATCCGGCGCGATGGCCAGCTGCACCGTGGGCGCGACGATGCGGATATCTGCAAAACTCCAGGCGCGGCGCAGCAGCGAGCGCCACTGCATTTCCACCTCCAGCCCGCCGACACCGAACAAGGGTGTGCCGTTGGCCTCGGTCAGCTGGAACTGCTGCACGGCCAGCCGCAACGTAAACGGATTGAAACTGACTTCACCGATGCTGGCCTTGCGCTCCAGCTCGGTCTCGACAAACTTTGGAAGCTGGCTCTTGATCGCATAAGGCAGCAGCCAGCTGCCCGCCAGCGCATACACCCCCACCGCGCCGGCCACGCCCACGCCCCATCGCTTCCATCGTTTGTTCAAAGCCTGCAAACTATTCCCCTGAAAATTTCTCTCACAGGCAACAGTATAGCAAGCATGGCAATACCGGGCTTACTTGAACACGGAACAGTATTGCTGGTTGTCCTCGATATTCTGGCCCGGCTGGCCATCGGCCGAGATCACCTTCAGCCAGCCATCCGGCTTGGCCTGCGTCGGTTTCTTGCCGCAGTTGGTGTGCACCCAGTGGATGCCCACGCCGCCGTCCGTGTACAGCTGGCCGCAGGCTTCCACCCGGTCGTTCACGCGGATGCCGCTCAGCGATGCCGGCACGGTCTTCTGGTTCGGCACAAAGCCGCTGGCGAAGACATTATCGATCGCCACGTCGTAGACCTTGCCGTCCTGGTCCGATTTCATCTTCAGGTGGGTGTGCGACAACTCCACTCCCTTGCGGAACTGGCCGTGGGAAAACTTCGGCCCCTTCACCACCACACCACTGCGATAACTGCCGGCGGACGCCGCGCATGTGGCCGCTTCATCGGCATGGGCGGCAAACGCACCTAGCAACGCGCAAGCAAGCAATAGCTGTTTCATGGGATCTCCTTGATGAGGTTAAGAACAGCCATTATCCCTCACCCGCTACTTGCCGCGCCAGACAGTGCCGATGGACAGCGAGGCCAGCTTCTTGCGCCGCCCGTACCACAGGTTGACCACGCCGCGCGAGACGAACACCGCCGAGAACATCGACGTCAGGATGCCCAGGCAATGCACCACCGCGAAGCCGCGTATCGCACCGGAGCCGAACACCCACAACGCCACGCCGACAATCAGGGTGGTCACGTTGGAATCAAGGATGGTGGCCCACGCGCGGTCGAAGCCGGTGGCGATGGCCTGCTGCGGCGTGGCTCCGCCGCGCAGCTCCTCGCGGATGCGTTCATTGATCAGCACGTTGGCGTCGATCGCCATGCCCAGCGCCAGCGCGATCGCGGCGATGCCGGGCAAGGTCAGCGTGGCCTGCATCAGCGACAGCAAGGCCAGCAACAGCAACAGATTGCAGGCCAGCGCCAGCACGCTGAAAAAGCCGAACAGCATGTAGTAGCCGATCATGAACACGGCAATCGCGGCGAAGCCGTAGATGGTCGAATGCAGGCCCTTGGCGACATTCTCCGCGCCCAGCTGCGGGCCGATGGTGCGTTCCTCGATGATCTCCATCGGCGCCGACAGCGCGCCCGAGCGCAGCATCAGTGCCAGGTCGGCCGCGTTTTGCGCGGTGCCGACGCCGGTGGTGCGGAAGTGCGCGTTGAGCTCGCTCGTCAGCGTGGCCACCGAGATCACCTCCGGCTTGCCGGTCTTCTCGATCAGCACGATGGCCATGTGCTTGCCGACGCGGTCGCTGGTGGCGGCCGACATCTTGCGTCCGCCCGCCGTGTTGAGGTCGATGAACACGGCCGGCTGGTTGTTCTCGTCGGAGCCGGCGGTCGCGCTGGTGATGTAGTCACCGGTCAGCACGACGTCCTTGTACAGCACGGCCGGCGCATCCCTGCCCATCGTGTACAGCTGCGAGTTCAGCGGAATCTCCGCACCCATTTCCGTGCCACGCGTGATCGTCTCGTCGACCATGTGCACTTCCAGCGTGGCGGTGCGGCCAATGACGGCACGGGCGCGCGCCACGTCCTGCTCGCCGGGCAGCTGCACCACGATGCGGTCCGGCCCCTGCTGCTGGATGATGGGCTCGGCCACGCCCAGCTGGTTCACCCGTTTGGACAAGGTCGCGATATTCTGCGCGACGCCGTCGTTGATGGTCTGCTGCAGCGCCTCGGGCTTGAGCCGCACAACGGTCTTCAGCTGCGCGCCGTCGGCGATATCGGCCAGCAGCAGCTCCGGGCCCTGGCCGGCGATCAGGTCGTGGGCCTTCTGGCGCGTGGCCTCGTCGCGGAAGCTGATCTCCACCGTCTCGCCGACGCGTGTCATCCCGCCATGGAACACGGACTTGTCGCGCAGCACACTGCGCAGCGAGGACTGCACGCCCTGCAGCTTCTTGTCCAGCACGGCCTTGGTGTCGACCTGCATCAGGAAGTGCACGCCGCCGCGCAGGTCCAGGCCCAGGTACATCGGCAACGCGCGCAGCTTCTGCATCCACTGCGGCGTGTCGGACAGCAGGTTCAGCGCGACAAGGTAGTTAGGATCGGCGGTGTCGGCATTCAAGCCTTTCTCCAGCACCGACTTGGCGCGGAACTGCGTATCGGGATCGGCGAAGCGCGCGCGCACCGAGGCGTGCTCGCTATCGAAGGCCACGGCGCTGAACGGCACCTGCGCCTGCTTGAGCACCGCCTCGACCTTGCCAACCAGCTCCGCGCCCACGCGCACGCTGGCCTTGTCGCTGCTGACCTGCAGCGCCGGCGATTGTCCAAAATAATTGGGCGCGGTGTAGAGCGCGCCCAACAACACCGTGATCACAATCACGATGTACTTCCACAGCGGGTAACGGTTCATTCTTAATCGCTTTTTAAGAAAAGACCGACCTAAGCTGCGGCTGCCTGCATCGATTGCAAGCCCGACAATTAATTATTTTTCACGTCGCCCGGCTGGCTGTATTTGCGGAACTGTTCGCGCATGTGGCGCAGCTTGGCCGCTACGCTGGCGTCCTGCATCGCGTACAGGTCCAGCCGCGCGGCGTAGTCCGGCGTCATCATCCAGCCGAAGGTTTCGGCCTTGTCCTCTTCCTGGCCGTAGCTCGAATACAGGCTGACCACGCCCGGCTTGGCGTGGCCCACGTCCTGCAGGTTCTTGCCGTAGAACGTGGCGCCGCCCTTGCCGTAGGTGAGCCCGGCCGGGTTGAGCGCCAGCCACGCGGGATCGGCGTGGTAGTAGTCGTTGTGCTCGCGGTAGTCGATGAAGTGGTAGAACTCGTGGTGCACGCGCATCTCCATGCCGGCCGGGCACAGCTTGGCGCTATTGTCGGCGTAGGCCACGCTGTCGACCTCGGCCATCGGCATCGCCAGCCGGCGCTGGCCGCCCACCGCCAGCTCCTTCACCAGCACGATGTTGTGCAGGCGGACGTTGGCGAAGAACGCGGACGGATAACGTTCCAGCCCCGGCAGCACCACGCTCAGCAGACGATGCAGGCGTTGGCGGTCCGGCTCGCTGTCGGTGAAGGCTTCGGCGCTCGCGCCTTCGCTGTTCAGCTCCCACTGCGCGTTCAGGTTCAGCGCGGCCAGGCGGCGCGTGGCGGCCTCGCGCAATTGCGCCAGCGTGGCGTCGGCCGGCGCCACGCTCGGGTATTGCAAGTCCCAATGGCATTCGACGCGCAGGGCGTCATTGTTGTGATCGATAGGCGCGATGGTGCTGCAGGCCGACAGCAGCGCGCTCAGCACAAGAAGAATTCTGTACATGGGAAAACTCATAAAGCGGCGCCGGCACGGGGCCGGCGCCTGGGTTGGTTACTTGAACTTGTAGCTGGCGGTCAGCTGCACGTAGCGGCCGAGCTGGCTATGGTAGGCAGTGCCGTAGCCCTGCAGGTAGGCCAGCTGGCTGGCGTCCATCGGCGCTTCCTTGTCGGCCAGGTTCTGCACCGACAGCGACAGCTCCAGGTTGCGGAAGCCCTTGTAGCCGATGTAGGCGCTGGCCGTCAGCCACGAGTGGACGTCGCACAGCTGCGGGTTCGCCGCCTGGAACGAACAGGCCGTGTCCGGCGTGCTCTTGACCGAGTAGCCGCCCACGTAGTTCCAGTTGATGCTGGCGTCCCACGGGCCGCGATCCCAGGCCACGCCGGCGCGGCCGCGGTTCTTAGGCTGCAGGTAGTAGCCGACGTAATCGACCGGATCGTTGCCGGGCACGTCGGTGCTCTCGTAGCTGTTCATGCGGTTGTAGCTGGCGCTCAGCGACACGCGGCCCCAGTCGCCCACGGTGAAGCTGCCGCGCGCGTCCACGTCCACGCCGCGCGTCTGCGTCGACGACAGGTTGGCGGTGATCAGGCTCAGGTGGTCGAGCTTGCCGCTGACCGGGTTGCGCACGATGCGGTCGGCAAACTTGGCCTCGTTCTCCAGCAGGTAGCTGGCGCTGATGGTGGACAGCTCGTCGCGCCGCTTGATGTGGTACGCGTCGACCGACAGCGACCAGCCCGGCACCGGCTCGGCCACGAAGCCCACCGTCAGGCTCTTGGATTTCTCGGCCTTGATGTCGGGATTGGCGCCGGTGGTGAAGGCCACGTAGCGTTCGCAGTCGTCGTTACCGGCCGTGAACACCGGGCAGCGCTTGGGATCGAGCACCTTGGTGTAGCCGTTGGTGTTCCCGGCGTGCAGCTCCGGCAGCGACGGCGCGCGGAAGCCCTCGGCATAGGTGCTGCGCAAGGCCAGCTGCGGCAGCGGGCTCCATTTGATGCCGGCCTTGGGCGTGAAGGCCGAGCCGAAGTCGCTGTAGCGGTCGGTGCGCGCGGCCAGGCTCAGCTCGACCGTCTTGAGCACCGGCGCCGACAATTCGCCATACGCGGCGGTCACGCTGCGTGAGCCATTGGCGCCGGTCATGCCGATCAGCTGGATCGAGCCGTCGGTGAACAGCTGGTCCGGCATGGCGTCGAATTTCTCGTGGCGGTACTCGGCGCCGACCGCGATCGACAGCGGCCCGCCCGGCAGCGTGAACAGCTCGCGGTTGCCGTGCACGTCGACGCTGCTGGTGCTGGTGTCGGCGTGGTTGTTCAGCTCGGGATACAGGCGCGCCATCAGTGACGGATCGTTGCCGCCCGGGTTGTGCAGCAGGAAGCTGTTGCGCACCAGGCCGTCCGCGTCGAGCACGTCGTTGATCAGCACCTTGTCCTGGATGTAGCCGTGGTAGCGCGTGTCGGTCAGCGAGCGCGAGAACATGGCCGCCGCCTCCACGTCCCACTTGCCCAGCGTGCCGCGCGCGCCGAGCGTGCCGCGCATGTTGCGGCTCTCGCTGGCGATGGTGGTCGGCACATCGTTGAACACATAGCGCACGCCCACCGTCTTGCCCCACTTGTTCTGCGGATGGCTGGCCGGCAGCAGCAGGTAGCTGATGGTGGTGCCCGGCGCGTTGCCGTACAGGCCGTACTTGTCGACCAGGTCGTTGGTGTAGGCGCCGTAGGAATTGGTGGCGTAGCTGTACATGCTGGATGCCTGGCGGCTGCGGCTGAGCGCGGCGTCGCCGAACATTTCCCAGCCACGGCCCAGGTCGTAGGTCAGCGCGGTGTAGACGTTGTCGCGCTGGCTCTTCGATTGCAGCGTGACGGCGCTGGTGTTGTCGTTGACGCAGCGGCCGTTCAGCGGCGAGCCGGGGTCCACCAGCGCCGGGCAGTCGCCGATGATGCCGAGGAAGCTGCCGCCGGTGGTGCCGGACGCGGTGTAGACGTTGCTGGAGAACGAGGAGCGGCGGTCGGCGAGGCCGTAGCGGCGGAAGTCGGAATCCTTGGTGCGTGGACGGGCGTTGACCAGCACCGGGCTGGTGTCGCGATGGGACAGGCTCAGCAGCCAGTTGTAGCCGTCCTGCGCCAGCGTGCCCTTGCCGTAGGTCAGGCCGATGTCGCCGGTGTTGCCGTCGTGGTAGGCCGAGGTGCCCCCCGAGACCTTCAGCGCCAGCCCCTCGTAGTTCTTGCGCAGGATGATGTTGATCACGCCGCCGATGGCGTCGGCGCCGTAGATCGCCGAGGCGCCGTCCAGCAGCACCTCGATGCGCTCGACGGCGTCGACCGGGATCGAGTTGGTGTCGACAAACGAGGCCGAGCCGAAGCCGAACGGCGCCACGCGGCGGCCGTTGATCAGCGTCAGCGTGGAGCCCGCGCCCAGGCCGCGCAGCGAGATGCCGGCCGAGCCGAAGGCCTGGCCTGGCGTGCCCTCGGACGTGTAGGCGCCGCTGTTACCGGCCGGCAGGTCGCGCAGCACGTCGCTGACGGTGGCCGCGCCCGAGCGGGCGATCTGCTCGGCTGTGATAACCTGCACCGCCGACGCGGTTTCCGCATCGACGCGCTTGATGCGCGAGCCGGTGATTTCCACGCGCGGCGGCGCGTCGGCGCTGACCTGGGCTGCGGCGGTCAAGGGGGCGGCGCCTGCGCACAGCAGGGCGACGGCACGAACGATGGGACGAATTTGCAACATGGACACTCCGTGACAGTTTGATGAAAGGACTTCAACTGACACGGAGTGTGTTTTGTCGGCGTGCTCAGGTCACGGACAGGACTGCTGTTTTTGTACTTAGCTGCTGGCATTCCCATGCCGCAGTGCAAACTGTGGGGCGCTGACCACGCCGGCGTTAGCCTACACTAGCGCACCGCGCCGCTCAGCGCCGGCCACTGTTTGGCGCGCACCGGCCGCATCGCCGGCGCCGCGCCGCGCCCGCCATCCTTGAGGCGGAACACGCTCACCAATTGCGACAGCGTGGCGGCTTGGTCCTGCAAGCCCTGCGCGGCCGACGCCGCCTGCTGGACCAGCTCGGCGTTCTGCTGGGTCACGGTATCCATCTGCGAAATGGCCTGGTTGACCTGCTCGATGCCGGCGCTCTGCTCGCGGCTGGCGTGGCTGATCTCGGCCATCACGCCGGCCATGCTCTGCACGCTTTCCAGCACCTCGTTCATCGTCGCGCCAGCCTCGGCCACGAGCTTGCTGCCGTTCTCCACCTGCCCGACCGATTCGCTGATCAGGTCCTTGATCTCCTTGGCCGACGCGGCCGAGCGCTGGGCCAGGTTGCGCACCTCGGTCGCCACCACCGCGAAGCCGCGGCCCTGCTCGCCGGCGCGGGCCGCCTCCACCGCCGCGTTGAGCGCCAGGATATTGGTCTGGAAGGCGATGCCGTCGATGACGGCGATGATGTCGGCGATCTTGCGCGACGAGGTGTTGATCGCGCCCATCGTGTCGACCACCTGCGCCACCACCGCGCTGCCCTTCTGCGCCACGCTCGCGGCCGAGCTGGCCAGCTGGTTGGCCTGGGCCGAGTTGTCGGCGTTGTGGCGCACGGTCGAGGTCAGCTCTTCCATCGAGGCGGCGGTTTCCTCCAGCGAGCTGGCCTGCTGCTCGGTGCGCGAGGACAGGTCCAGGTTGCCGGCGGCGATCTCGCCCGACGCGTGGCTGATCACGCCGGTGGCGCCGCGCACCTCGCCGACGATCTTCTCCAGGTTGTCGCGCATGGTGCGCATGCCGTACAGCAGGCTGGTGGTGTCGCCGGAGCGGGTCTCGACCGTCACGCCCAGGTCGCCGGCCGCGATCTGGCTGACGATGTCGGTCGCGTAGTCCGGCTCGCCGCCCAGGCTGCGCGTGATCCAGCGCGTGATCAGCAGGCCGCCGGTCGCGCCGAAGGCCACGCTGCCGATCACCAGCCCCAGTATCCAGATCCGCGACGAAGTGTAGCGGCGGTCGCCCTCGACCGCTTCCACCTTGCCGCCGTCGGTGTAGTAGTCGACCAGCTGGTCGACCTGGCCGCGCAGGGCGACGATCAGCTTGTTCGACTCGCCGCGGATCAGCGCGCGCGCCTGGTCGTCGTTGTTGGCGCGGGCGGCGGCGCGGATCTTGCCGTCCTCCTCCATGTAACGCGCCCACATGTCGACGAACTTGGCGTACATGGCCCGCTCCTCGGGGGAACTGGCCAGCACCACGAACTCGTCCTGCATTTTCTTCAGGTCGACCAGGTCCTTGGCGATCACCTGGTCGTATTTGTCCATGTCAGCCACGTTGGACGAGATGATGTATTGCAGCTCGCGGGTGCGGATGCGCGCGATCTGCGACTTGATGTCCTCGATCACCCGGATGCTCGGCATCCAGCGAGAGGAAAACCGCTTGGACGTGTTATTAACCTGAGCCAGTTCCCAGACGGATAAAACCCCCACCAGCACCGTCAGCGCTAATACAGCGGAGAATGCCAGCCCCAGCTTTTGTCCTAGACGCAGCGAATTAAACCATTTCATTATGCTAGTCCTTCAACGTTTAATTTGATAGTAACTGGCCGCTTTGCGGAAGTGGACGGCATTCATCATAGCGCAAGCGGAATCGGCCAAGCGCCGGGTATTACGGCCTTGTAGACTATTCGCAACATATTGTTTTCAAAGCATTTATTAATATCAACAGAAGAAATAATAATTTCCTTTGCACATTAAAAACAACAGTAAACGGAATGGCATGGACTTAGAATATTCGAACTTCTCCAAAGCAACATTCGATTTAATCAAAAAAGGAATTCTCATGTCCAGTTCATTCAATGCAATTAATAATGTCGCTATTACATCGGCGGATATCAACTGGGGAAGCGATTTAAATGCCATCTATGAAATATTAAGCCGCCGTTTCAATGGATTTAATGAAAACGGCTTTTATGCCCACCCGGAGGAGGTGTCGCTGCGGGCTGAATTGAGCGAGGTCGGCGCGCTGGGCAGGCTGACCCGGCAGCTGCGCGGACAGGGCACGAACGGCGTGGTGCTGGGCGGCCTCGGCCTGCAAGGCCTGAGCGAGGACCGCCGCAACGCCGCCCTGTACGCGCTGACGCTAATGCTGGGCTTTCCCACCTCCACCGACCAGCGCACCGGCCGCGTGGCCTGGGACGTCAAATCGCGCCCCGAGGCCCACAGCGCCACCCGCTTCACCACCTTTTCCGAGCGCGTCGGCAGCGCCGACATGCACACCGATTCCTCGTTCTATCCGATGCCGGAGGAACAGTTCATCCTGTACGTGGTGCAGGCGGCCGACTGCCAGGGCGGCCACTCGCTGCTGATCGACGGCGAGGCCATCTACCAGACGCTGCGGCAAACGGCGGCCGGCCAGGCCGCCTACGAGCTGCTAAGCGAAACGCCGGTGCCGTTCCGCGTGCCGGCCGTGTACGCGGCCGGCGACGCCGCCGTCGAGCATTTCGTGGCGCCGGTGTTCGGCCCGCCGCGCCGCGACGGCGACCGCTTCACGCTGCGCTGGCGCTACGACGCGATCCAGAAAGGCCTGGCCGTGCGGCCCGACCTGGCCACGCCGGCCTTGGTGGACGCGCTGGCGCTGCTGAACGAGGTGGCCGAGCACAGCGCGCCGCGCTTCAAGCAGCAACTGCCCACCGACACCCTGCTGTGGGCCGACAACCACCGCGTGCTGCACGGCCGCACCACCTACACGGACGAGCGCCGCCACCTGATCCGCATCCGCATGTCGGACGTGCCGAACGCCGAGCGCATCGGCCCATCCGGCGTGGTGCGCGATTGAGCGCGGGCGCCTGCTCCGCCGCCGAGGCGGGCCTGCCGCCGGCCGAGCGCGCCTGGGCCATGCTGTCGCTGATGACCGGCGTGGCGCTGGCCTCGCTGGACACGGCGATCGCCAACACCGCGCTGCCGTCGATGGCCGCGCAGCTGCATGCCACGCCGGCCGCGTCGGTGTGGATCGTCAACGCCTACCAGCTGGCGATGGTGGCCACGCTGCTGCCGTTCGCCGCGCTGGGCGAGATCGCCGGCTACCGCCGCGTCGCGCTGAGCGGGCTGGTGCTGTTCACGCTGGCCTCGCTGGGCTGCGCGCTGGCGTGGTCGCTGCCGGCGCTGGTGGCGGCGCGGCTGCTGCAGGGCCTGGGCGCGAGCGCGATGATGGCCGTCAGCACCGCGCTGATCCGCGCGATCTACCCGCCCGAGCGCCAGGGCCAGGGCTTCGGCACCAATGCGCTGGTGGTGGCGGTGGCGTTCGCCGTGGGGCCGACCGCGGCCTCGCTGATCCTGTCGCTGGCGTCGTGGCCGTGGCTGTTCGCGATCAATGTCCCGCTGGGCTTGCTCGCGCTGGGCGCGGCCAGCCAGGCGCTGCCGCAGACCCCGCGCGAAGCGCACCGGCTCGACGCCCTGGCGGCGCTGTACAACGTCGGCGCCTTCGGCCTGACGATCCTGGCGCTGGGCGACGCGGCCCACGG
>NZ_WWCX01000076.1:0-30096 GCF_009857655.1 Duganella vulcania | reverse complement strand
AACCGCCGCTCACGCTCGCGGCCCCGCCCGGACCGTGGCGCGCCAGCCAGCTGCGCGACAGCGACTGGCAGGTCCGCCACGCGGGCGCGCCGCAGCGCTGGGCCGCCAACTATCGCGACGGCGTCCATCTGGTCTCGCTACAACTGACCTGGTACCGCCACCAATCCAAGGGCAACGAATTGTCGGCCCAGGTCTGGAACGCCCAGCAAACCGGACTGCAATGGAAGGAAATAGCGGACGGAGGCCGCCGCATACATTACGGCGAGCACAGCATTGAAATCCGACAGTCCACCGTCCAGGCCGGCGACACCAAGCTGCTGGTCTGGCGCTGGTACCGCCAGGCGGAACACGACACCAGCAGCCCGTTGCTGCTCAAGCTGCTGCTGGCCCGCGGCAAGCTGTTGGGCATGGACGACAGCGGCGCCGAGATCGTCCTGGCCAGCCGCTACGACGAGCGCCCCGAACAGGCGGCCGACGCCATGCAAAGCCTGTTGTCCGCCATGCTGCCCGCCATTGAACAAGGATTCGCTCATGTCGCCGGACAATGAACCTCCCGCCACGCCGTTGATCGTGCACCTGATCCACCGCCTCGACGTGGGCGGCCTGGAGAACGGCCTGATCAACCTGATCAACCACCTGCCGCCGGACCGCTACCGGCACGCCATCGTCTGCCTGCGCGACTACAGCGACTACCACCTGCGCATCCGGCGGCCCGGCGTGGAAATCATCAGCCTCAACAAGCGCGAGGGCAAGGATTGGGCGCACTATCTCAGGCTGTTCCAGACCCTCAAGCGCCTGCATCCGCTCATGATCCATACCCGCAACCTGTCCGGCATCGAGGGCCAGTTGCTGGCGGCAGTGGCCGGCGTGCGCCTGCGCGTGCACGGCGAGCACGGACGCGATATGCACGACCTCCACGGACTGAGCCGCAAATACCGGCTGCTGCGCAAGCTGCTGCGTCCGCTGATCGGCCACTTCATCGCGGTCAGCAAAGACCTGGAGACGTGGCTGATCGGCACCATCGGCGCGCGCCCGCAGCGCGTCACCCACATCTGCAACGGCGTCGACAGCCTGCAGTTCCACCCGCGCCTCGGCCCGCCGGCCGCCGTCGGCCCCGCCGGCTTCCTGTGCGAGGACGCCTTCGTCATCGGCAGCGTGGGCCGCATGGCCGAGGTCAAGGACCATCTGACGCTGGTGCACGCCTTCATCCTGCTGATTGCCGAGCACGCGCTGCCGCGCGACCGCCTGCGCCTGCTGATCGCCGGCGACGGCCCCAGCCGCCAGGCCTGCCTGGACCTGCTGCGCCAGGCCGGCATGGACGAGCTGGCCTGGCTGCCCGGCAACCGCGACGACATCCCGCAGCTGATGCGCGCGATGGACGTGTTCGTCCAGCCGTCGCTGGCCGAGGGCATGTCCAACACCATCCTGGAGGCGATGGCCACCGGCCTGCCGGTGGTGGCGACGGCGGTCGGCGGCAATCCCGACCTGGTCCGCGGGGGCTGGACCGGCACGCTGGTGCCCCCGAGCTCACCCGCCATGCTGGCCGACGCCCTCAACGACTACTACCGCCTGCCCGCGCTGGCCGTCAGCCATGGCCAGCGCGGACGGCGCCGGGTGCTGGCCGAATACAGCCTGAACGCGATGGCCGACGCCTACCTGGCCGTCTACGACGCCCTCGCCGCCCCAACGCGACCGATGAAAGGATAGCCATGTGCGCCATCGCCGGACTCTTCGACCTCCACCGCCATGCCGACATCGACGCCGGCCTGCTGCAAGCCATGACCGACCGCCAATTCCACCGCGGCCCGGACCAGGGCGGCACCCACCGCGAACCGGGCCTGGGTCTGGGCCACCGCCGCCTGTCCATCATCGACCTGGGCGGCGGCCAGCAGCCGCTGTTCAACGAGGACCGCAGCGTGGCGGTGGTCTACAACGGCGAGATCTACAACTACCCGGCGCTGATGCGCGAGTTGCAGCAGTTCGGCCACACCTTCCGCACCCACTGCGACACCGAGGTCATCGTCCACGCGTGGGAGCAATGGGGCGAACGCTGCGTGGAGCGCTTTCGCGGCATGTTCGCCTTCGCGCTGTGGGACCGGCGCCAGCAGTCGCTGCTGCTGGCGCGCGACCGCCTCGGCGTCAAGCCGCTGCACTACGCGCTGCTGGACGACGGCCAACTGCTGTTCGCCTCGGAAATGAAGGCGCTGCTGGTCCATGAAGGCCTGCGGCGCGAGCTCGACCCGCTGGCCGTCGAGGACTACTTCGCCTACGGCTACATCCCCGAGCCGCGCACCATCTTCCGCCAGATCCGCAAACTGCCGCCGGGACACACGCTGCTGCTGCGCAAAGGCCAGGCGCCGTCGGCGCCGCGCCAGTACTGGGACATTCCATTCGCCGTGCGCGCCCCCGTCAGCGAGGCGCAGGCCGCCGACGAGCTGCTGGCGCGCCTGCGCGAAGCGGTCCGCATCCGCCTGGTGGCCGAGGTGCCGCTGGGCGCCTTCCTGTCCGGCGGCGTCGATTCCAGCGCCGTGGTGGCCATGATGGCGCAGGAATCGCAGTCGCCCGTCAACACCTGTTCGATTGCCTTCGGCGACCCGCAATTCGACGAGACGCCCTACGCGCGCATGGTGGCCGAACGCTACGGCACCCACCACCACGCGCAACGCGTGGAGCAGCACGACATCAGCCCGGTCGACCGCCTGGCCGGCCTGTACGACGAACCCTACGCCGACAGCTCCGCCCTGCCGACCTACCAGGTCTGCCAGCTGGCGCGCCAGCACGTGACCGTGGCCCTGTCCGGCGACGGCGGCGACGAGAACCTGGCCGGCTACCGCCGCTACCGCTGGCACCTGCACGAGGAACGCTGGCGCACCCTGCTGCCATCCGGCCTGCGCCGTCCGCTGTTCGGCACGCTGGGCCGGCTCTATCCCAAGGCCGACTGGGCGCCGCGTCCGCTGCGCGCCAAGACCACCTTCCAGGCGCTGGCCCGCGATTCCGTGTCGGCGTACTTTCACAGCGTCAGCATCATGAGCGACCAACTGCGCGGTGCCCTGTTCAGCAACAAGCTCAAGGGCGACCTGGCCGGCTACCACGCGCGCGAGGTGCTGCAGCGGCACGCCCGGCAATGCCCCGCAGACGACGCCCTCTCGCGCATCCAATACCTGGACCTGAAAACCTACCTGCCCGGCGACATCCTCACCAAGGTCGACCGCGCCAGCATGGCCCATGGCCTCGAGGTCCGCGTACCGCTGCTGGACCATCAGCTGGTCGAATGGATGTCCAGCCTGCCTCCGGATTTGAAGCTGCGCGGCGGCATCGGCAAATACCTGTTCAAGCGCGCGCTCGAACGCCACCTGCCCGATGAGCTTCTGTACCGCGACAAGATGGGGTTCTCGGTGCCGCTCGCCGGCTGGTTGCGCGGCCCGTTGCGGCGCCAGCTTGAAAGCAGCCTGCGCAGCCCAGTGCTGGCCGGCTGCGGCATGTTCAACCTCGACCACATGCAAACGCTGCTGGCGCAGCATCTGTCCGGCCGCAGCGACCACAGCGCGCCGCTGTGGTCGCTGATGATGTTCGAATCCTTCCTGCGCCAGCTGCCGGCGGCCGCGCCGCGCAAGCTGGTGCGTCAGGCGGCCTGATCATGCGCGTGCTCCACATCCTCGACCATTCGCTGCCGCTGCACAGCGGGTACACCTTCCGCACGCTGGAGATCTTGCGCCAGCAACGCAAGCTGGGCTGGCACACGATCCACCTGACCAGCGCCAAGCACGGCGGCGCCGCCGACCAGCAGGACATCGACGGCTGGCACTTCTTCCGCACGCCGGCGTTGCGGCGCTGGTGGTCCGGCCTGCCGGTGCTGCGCCAGTGGGCCGTGGTCGTGGGCCTGCAACAGCGCCTGCTGCCGATCGCGGCCCGCTGCAAGCCGCACATCCTGCACGCGCACTCGCCCGCGCTCAACGCCGTCGCCGCGCTGCGCGTGGGACGGGCGCTGGGCATACCCGTGGTCTACGAGATCCGCGCGTTCTGGGAGGACGCCGCGGCCGACCACGGCACCAGCCGCCCCGGCGGCATCCGCTACCGGCTCACGCGCGCGCTGGAAAGCCACGTGCTGCGCCGCGCCGACGCCATCACCACCATCTCGCAGGGCCTGCGCGACGACATCGTGGCCCGGGGCATCCCCGCCAGCAAGGTCACCGTCATCCCCAACGCGGTCGACGGCAAGCGCTTCGCGGCGGTCACGCCGTCGCCGGGCAAGCTTGCCCACAGCCTGGGCCTGACCGGCAGCCCCGTTCTGGGCTTCATCGGCTCGTTCTACGCCTACGAGGGCCTGGCGCTGCTGGTCGCCGCCATGCCGCGCCTGCTGGCAGACGCGCCATCGATGCAACTGCTGCTGGTCGGCGGCGGCCCGCAGGAGGCCGCACTGCACGCGCTGGTGGAGGCGCTGGATCTGCGCGCCAGCGTCAAGTTCACCGGCCGCGTGCCGCAGGAACTGATCGGCGACTACTACCAGCTCACCGACATCCTGGTCTATCCGCGCCTGCCGATGCGCCTGACCGAGCTGGTCACGCCGCTCAAGCCGCTGGAAGCCATGGCGCAGGGGCGCCTGGTGGTGGCGTCGGACGTCGGCGGCCACCGCGAACTGATCGAGCACGGCAAGACCGGCCTCCTCTTCAAAGCCGGCGACGCCGGGGCGCTGGCGGCCCAGGTCCTGCACCTGGTCCACCATGCCGACACCTGGCCTGCGCTGCGCCGGCAGGCCCGCGCCTTCGTGGAAGCCGAGCGCAACTGGCCGGCCTGCGTCGCCCGCTACATTCCCGTCTACCAGCGCTTGGTCGCGCCGCCGCCGTGAACGGCCCGCCGCCCCACACGGCGCGGCCGGTGGACGTCGCCGGACTGCGCATCGCCTTGGTCGGCCCTTTGCCGCCGCCCGATGGCGGCATCGCCAATCAAACCGTGCAGTTGGCCCGGCTGCTGCGCGAGGCCGGCGCCGAGGTCGAACTGGTGCAAGTCAATCCGGTCCAGCCGGCCTGGCTGGCCTCGCTGCGCGGTCTGCGCGGCGCCGCCCGCCTGCCGCCCTATCTGTGGCGCTTGTGGCAGGCCGCGGGCCGGGCGCAGCTGCTGCATGTCATGGCCCATTCCGGCTGGTCGTGGCACTTGCACACCGCGCCGGCGATCTGGATCGCCCGCCTGCGCGGCAAGGGCGTGTTGGTCAACTATCGCGGCGGCGAAGCGATGGGTTTTCTCAACCGCAGCGCGGCGCTGGTCCGTTGGAGCATGCGCCGGGTCCACGCGCTGATCGTGCCGTCCGCCTTCCTCGCCGAAGTCTTCACACTGCACGGCATGAACGCGCAAATCGTTCCGAACGTCATCGATCTGGCGCGATTCCATCCGCCGGCCGACGCCCCGCCGCACGCCGCCATCCTGGTCGCCCGCCACCTCGAACCGCTGTACGACCAGGCGACGGCCTTGAAGGCCTTCGCCATCGTCCGCCGCAGCCTGCCGCACGCCCACATGACCCTCTGCGGAGAAGGCCCGGAGCTGGGCAGATTGCAGCAACTGGCGCGGGACCTGGACCTGGGCGTAGCGCTGCACTTCACCGGCAGGCTGGACAACGCCACGATGGCCGCGCTCTATCGCCAGAGCGATCTGGCGCTCAACGCCAGCCTGGCCGACAACATGCCGAACTCCATCCTGGAAGCCTGGGCCAGCGGCGTGCCGGTCGTCAGCACGGACGTGGGCGGGATCCCGTATCTGGTGCGCGACCAGGTCAACGCCTTGCTGGTGCCGCCGCGCGACCCCGAAGCCATGGCCGAGGCCATGCTGGCCGTGCTGCAGTCCCCGGAGCGCGCGCGGGCGCTGGCCCGGGCCGGGCTGGCCGAGACGCAGCGCTACGCCTGGCGGCAAGTCGCTCCCCTGCTGACGGCGCAATACCGGCGCGTACTCAGGCGCCCGCCCGCGTCCGGCTACACGGCCTTGGTTTCCCGGCTGCTGTTTCCGCTGCACGAACTGCTCAAGCGGCACACCAGCGTGGCGCTGCGACAACGCATGGAACAAACCCAGTGGTGGCCGCAATCCCGATTGGAGTCGCTGCAGCTGACGCGACTGCGCGCGCTGCTGCTGCACGCGTCCGAACATGTGCCGTACTACCGCCAGCTTTATGCCAGGCTCGACTTCGACGCCAGCCGCGTCCGCGACCTGCGCCAGCTGAGCCGCCTGCCCGTCCTGGCCAAGGCCGACATCAACCGCCACCGGGCCGACTTCATAGCCGACAACGCCGGGCCGCTGCAGCGCTTCAATACAGGAGGCTCCAGCGGCGAGCCGCTGATCTTCTTCCAAGGCAAGGCGCGGGTCAGCCACGACGTGGCCGCCAAATGGCGCGCCACCCGCTGGTGGGGCGTCGACATCGGCGATCCCGAAGCGTTGATGTGGGGATCGCCGATCGAACTCAAGGCCCAGGACCGCTGGCGCACGCGGCGCGACCGCATGCTGCGCAGCCTGCTGTTGCCGGCGTTCGACCTGTCCCCCGCCCGCCTGGACGACTACCTGAACAAGCTGCAGCGGCAACGGCCCGCCATGCTGTTCGGCTACCCATCGGCCCTGTGCGTGCTGGCGCGGCACGCACAGGGCAGGCACATCCGCCTGGACCAACTGGGCATCAAAGTGGTGTTCGTCACCGCCGAACGGCTCTATGAAGAACAACGCACCTTGCTGGAGCAGGCGTTCGGCGCCCCGGTCGCCAACGGCTACGGCGGGCGCGACGCCGGCTTCCTCGCCCACGAATGTCCGGAAGGCGGCCTGCACATCACCGCCGAGGACGTCATCCTGGAAATCGTCGATCCGCAGGGCGCACCGGTCGCGCCGGGCGAGAGCGGCGCCATCGTCGTCACCCACCTCGCCAGCGGCGACTTCCCGTTCATCCGCTACGCCACCGGCGACGTCGGCGCGCTCGACACCCGCGCCTGCGTCTGCGGCCGCGGCCTGCCGCTGCTGAAACGCGTGGAGGGCCGCGTCACCGATTTCGTGGTCGCGCGCGACGGCACCGTCATGCACGGGCTGGCGCTGATCTACGTGCTGCGCGACCTGCCGCAGATACGCGCCTTCAAGATCATCCAGGAAAGCCTGGACGTCACGCGCGTGCTGCTGGTGAGCGTCAGCGGCCTGGCGCCGTCCCTGCGGATCGACATCACCAGCCAGTTTCGCGCGCGCCTGGGCGCGTCGGTGGACATCGTGATCGAAGAAGTCACGGAGATCCCGGCGGAAGCTTCCGGCAAGCACCGTTACGTCATCAGCAAGGTAGCGACCAACTGAACCAGGAGCCGACATGCTCATCCTCGCCTGCACCGCGATCGCCTTGCTTCTGGCGGTTTCGCTACACACCCTGCACAAGTTGCGCCGCGTGCACGTGCTGCTGTACGACCTGCGCGACCAGACCCGCAACGACCAGACCGGCTTGTTCCGCCAACTGGAAGCCTTGCAAGGTCTCTACATCGAGCTTGACCTCAAGCACAGCCTGCCGCCGACGCGCGGCTGGGCGGCCTCGCCGGATTTCCTGCTGGAAGTCGCACGCCACGCGCGGGGCCTGAAGCACGCGACGGTGCTGGAATGCAGCAGCGGCATCTCCACCTTGGTGCTGGCGCGCTGCATGCAGCTCAACGGCACGGGACGCGTCTACAGCCTGGAGCACGACGCCCGCTTCGCCGAGCAGACGCGCGCGCAATTGCGGCGCCACGGCCTGCAGGACTGGGCCACCGTCATCGACGCGCCATTGACACCGTACGACCTCGACGGCCAATCGTGGCCCTGGTACGATCTGGCGCAATTGCCTGCGCTCTTGACGGTGGATCTACTCGTCATCGACGGCCCGCCACAGGCGACGCGCCTGCAGGCGCGCTACCCGGCCGGGCCGTTGCTGTTCCCTCGGTTGAATCCGGGCGCTGCGGTCTATCTTGACGATGCCGCGCGCCCCGACGAACAAGCCATCCTGCGGCGCTGGCGGCAGGACTTTCCAGCGCTGGCGTACTCCTCGCAAGGCTGTGAAAAGGGCTGCGCGCTGATGCGCAAGGACTAGCGCTCGGCCGCCACCGCCCGGACCATGCGCGTTTCCTCGGGATGCTCGCGATGGTAGCGGTCGCGCGCGAGACGCATCGCGGCAAGATGGCTGTCCACCGTGTCGGGCAGCAATTCGACGCCGAAGTCCTGCGGAGCATCGCCAACGCCGTACATCCGCGCCAATATCATCGCGCCCACGTTACTGCGGTAATGCGACGTCTCCCAGTAATATTGCATCGAAGACCTGTGGCTTACCTGGGGGATGGCCTCCGTCGTCACGCTGTTGAAGCCCGAGAAGTCGAAGATGCGCACATCGCAGCCCGCCGCCCGATGGCGCTCCCCCAATTGCGCCAGGGCACGCTGCCATGTTTCCAGCGCCGGCCACTTGCCCGCCCAGTACAATGCATCGGCGGTCATCGCGTGGGTCGGATTGAGGTACAGCCGGATGCCGGTGCCGGCAGCGCACAAGTCGGCCAGGCTGCGCTGCAGCGCAGTCATCGCCTCGGCGGTCGGTCCTTCGCCACGCAGGTACTCGCGCACGCGGGGAATGATCACTGCCCCGGTCCCGCCCAGGCTTTCGATACGGTCCCGCACGCAAGCGTCATCCCGCTGACCATAGAACGCCAGGCTGGACCGGCAATCGCGGCCCAGGCTGCCGCGCAGCAGGCGGACCGAATCGGCCGTCATGTCGAACGCCAGCGCGCGACGGGCATCCAACAGCCCACGCCGCCACAAATACAGCGGACCTTCCGCCACCAGCTCGCGGTTGAAGTCGGTATTGCCGATCTCCATGGAGAATGACGGCGGGTCCATGCCCCAGACCACGGTTTTCAGCTGCCCGACGTGGGCCGCGTGGCGGGCCATGTCCATCGCGTCCGCCAGCGAGGCGCCCGAGAGCGCCCCGTTGAACACATCCTGGCCGGCGAACGCCGGTGCGCGCGTCGGCAGTCCCAGTTCCGTGCGCGAGTTTCCAACGTACAGGACCGCTGGCTTGAATTTGGCCAGCGCATAGGTCTTGCCCCAGGCGCTGAGCTTCTCCCGCCCGGGCCGCAGGCGCTGGACGGACGGCGTCTGCCATTGATGCGTCAGGTAGGGGTCGACTTGGTAGTTCAACACAGTCACGGCGCCCGTCACCAGCGCACAGCTGGCGCAAAAGAGGCCGACATAGTTGCGCCATTCGGCGTCTGGATGCGGGTCCATGTTTAAAATTGAAAATAGAGAAATTCGCTGATGCGGTTCATGCTGAACAGGCACCCAAGAAACAACAGGGAAAACGCCAGGCTCCACGCCTTGCGCGGCCGCCAGCACAGGTGGAGGCGCCGTTGCGCCGCAGCGCCAGGAGCGTAGTGACGGAAGATTTCCTGCGTATTGGGCGCCAGGAAGGCCAGTGGCATCGCCAGCACCAGGACCAGCACGCCGGCGCCGCCGAAGTCGATCCACCGTATGCCAGAAAACTGTGCGCCGCGGTAAAAATACGGCGCATAGGCCGCCAATCCATGCGGCAAGGCGAGGCCATTTGCACCTGCCATTCCGCGCAGGACATCGCCGGCAGTGGACAGGTCCGGCGCCCGGAACACCACCCACGCCACCACCACCGCCAGAAAAGTCAGGCCCCGGCCCCACCATCGTGGCAGGCCCATCCCTGCCCATGCGGTCCATCCGCGATGCAGCACCAGATAGACGCCGTGCAAGCCTCCCCACACCACGAATGTCCAGCCGGCGCCGTGCCACAAACCGCCAAGCAGCATGGTCAGCATCAGGTTGCGCAGCCTGTGATGGCGATTGCCGCCAAGCGGCACGTACAGGTAGTCGCGCAGGAAGCGCGACAACGACATATGCCAGCGCCGCCAGAACTCGGCGATATTGCCGGCCTGGTAGGGGGAATTGAAATTCAACGGCAGCTGCACGCCAAACAAGCGCGACAAGCCGATCGCCATGTCGGAATACCCCGAAAAGTCAAAGTACAGCTGGAAGGTGTAAGCCAGCGCGCCTATCCAGGCCTCGATCAGCTGCGGATGGGCCTGGGCGGCGAACACCGGTGCCACCAGCGGCGACAGCGGATCGGCCAGCAGCACCTTCTTCGCCAACCCGACGACGAAAATGGACAAGCCCACGGCGACATCCGCCGCGTTCAATCCCGGCGGCCGCTCGAACTGCGGCATCATTTCCTTGTGGTGCAGCACCGGCCCGGCGATCAGGTGCGGGAAATAGCTGACAAACAAGGCGTAATGGATGAAGCGGTACTCGCCGGCCAAGCCGCGATGGCAATCGACCAGGAAAGCAATCTGCGTAAAAGTGAAGAACGAGATTCCGATCGGCAGCACGATATGCCAGTCATGCAACGGCGCGCCAAGCAAGGTGTCGACACTGGCCATGAAGAAGTTCGCATACTTGTAGTAGCCAAGCAAGGCCAGGTTCGCCGTCAGGCCGGGCACCAGCCATTGCTTGCTTCGGTTGCGGGACGCCAGCATGCGCGCCGCACACCAATAATTGAGACTGATTGAGGCCATCAACAGCGGCAGGTAGCGCCAATCCCAATAGCCATAGAACCATAGCGACGCCAACGCCAGCCAGGCAATCGCCCATCGGGGACGCAGCTTGGCCAGCACAAAATACCCGGCCAGGACGACCGGCAGATACAGGAACAGAAAAGCAAACGAATTAAACAGCACGGCACGCCTCTTGCGCCCGGCGGGTCCGGTGGAACAGCTCGGTATAGCAAGCCACCATCTGTTCGGCGACGCGCTGCCAGCTGAAGCGCTCGACCAGGCCGCGCACCAGCACCCGTTCCGGCGGATCGGCGATCAGGTCGAGAATTGCGTGGCGCAAACCGGCCTCATCGTCGCAGTGCAACTGCTTCAGGGCGAAATTGCTGTTAGGCAGGCTGAGCGCGCTTTCGTCGGTCATCACCACCGGCGTGCCGGCCGCCAGCGCTTCCACAACCGACAAGGGGAACACCTCGCCATGGCTGGGCAACGCCAACACCGATGCGCTGGCATAGGCGCTGGCCAGCAGCGGATCGTCGTGCTCGAGCTGGCCCAGCCAGCGCACGCGGGGCAAGGCCAACAACTGCTGCAGATAGCCCTGGTGCTGTCGCTGCGCACGCCCAATCAGCACCACCGGCAACCCGGTCTGCGCCAGCGCGCGCACCAGGCCCAGCTGGTTTTTGTAGGGCGAGATCGCGCCCACCATCAACACGAACGGACCGCCCAATCCCGTACAGCGGCGAAACTCCTCCTGCCGCGCGCCGAAGAAGTGTGGGCTGATGCCGTTAGGCAGCATGCGAATGTTCCCTTCGGGTATCTGGAATGCGCTGACGATGGCGTCGCGCTCGGCCGCGCCCAGCGCGATCACCATCTGCGCCAATTGCAATGCGCGCTTGGTTTGCGCATAGCTGGTCTGCACATTCCACCCCGTCAGGCGCCCGGTCAGGCTGTCGGCCAGCCTGGCGCGTATGCCATCCAGGCGGCCCCAACCGGGCGAGAGCACCGGGGACAGCACCACCGGCACGCCGAGGTCGGACGCCAGCTCCACCAGCCGGTGGTTGCCGTTGATCGCCGAGAAAACATGGATCAGGTCGAACTGGTCCAGGCGCTGGCGGTTGGCGTCGACCAACACCACCTCCAGGCCGGGGGCGGATTGTTCCTGCAGCGCACGCACGGTCGACCGCACCTGCACTTGCAGGCCGCCTTCGCGCTGAAACAACATCGGATATGACAGGATGCCTACGCGCATACGGTGACCTCTATTTTTCAAATCGCGCCCTGACCTTGCGGCCCGCCAGCGCACACTCGGCGGCCAGCTCATGCTGGACCAGCAAAATTGCCGCCAGCCACAGCGGCAACGCGATCAAGGCCGCCATCGACAGCTGAACCAGCGCCTGCGCCGCCGGCTGGGGACGCCACGCCAGCAGCAGCGGTCCGCTCAGACTCGCCAGCGCCACCACCGCGCTGCGCCGGAGCGCGCCGAGCAGGGCCGTCAGTTCCAGCCCGGCCAGCTGGCGCAGATAGCGAAATGTCCAGATGCTCCGGAACATGCCACCCAGCACCACGCCCCACGCCACCCACTTCAGGCCCAGCGGCGCCGCCAACAGCACCGCGCACACACGGACAGGCACCGACAGTGCGTCCAGCTTGGCTTGCGTGCCGACCGCGCCCATCGCCACGAACAGATAGCGTGCCATGCTAAACATGCTATACAACGCGCTCGACAGGCATATGATGCGTATCAACGGGACGCATGCATCCCACTGTTCGCCGTACAGCACCCGCACCACGGCCGGCGCCATGATGGCCACGAAGCCAAAGAACGGCCAGGCCAGCACGGTCATATAACTGGCCGTGGTCAGGTAGGCCTGGCGCAGATCGTCGCCCGCGCGCGCCTGTGCGGAGAACAGCGGGAACACCACCGGCGAGATGGCGCCGGTCACCAGCTGGTTGAACACGTTCAGCACGCCCTGCGCCTTGCCGAAGATGCCCACCTCGGCGACGCCGATCATCTTGCCGATGATCAGGTCGGGCGCGGCCACGCCCAATTCATCGATCACGCTGCTGACGGTGGAAATCGAACCGAACTTCAGGATCGACCGCATGCCGCGCCGCGCGGGCCAGCGCGGCAGGCCTGGCGGCCAGCAGCACAGACTCGCCAGCAGTGCCGCGGCGGTGCCGGCCACCGCGCCCCAGACCAGGCTCAGGTAGCTGTAACCCAGCCAGGCCAGCGTCACCGACACCAGCAGTTGCGCGGCGGTGCTGACGGTGTTGATCGCGAAGATGGCGGAGAAGCGCATCTGGCGCCGCAGAAAAGGCAGCGCCAGCGAGCTGAAGGGAATCAGCAGGAAGTTGATCGACAACAGCTGCAGCACCGTGCTCAGGCGCGAATCCCGATAGAACCGCGCCGCCACGCCGCTGCCGCACAGCACCACCGCCGCCAGCGACCAGGCCACCAGGATGCTGGTGCCCAGCGCGGCGCGCAGCTTGTCCTCGGTCAGCTGCTTCTCCTGGATCACGTAGGGCCCGACACCGAAGTCGCGCACGGCCTGCGCCAGGCCCGCCAGCACCGCGCCCACCGCATAGACGCCGATCTCGGCCGGCGTCAACAGCCGCGCCAGCACCATCATGCCGATCGTGTTCAGCAGCAGCAGCGTGTATTTCTCGCCGAAGGAAACCGCGAAGGACAGGCGTGGCTGCATGGCGTGCGCCTCAGATCAGCTGGTCGTAAAAGGCAAGCACCTGCCTGCCCACCACGGCGGAACTATAAAGTTCCACCGCCTCCTTGCGAGCCTTGCCGCCCATGGCTTCGCGCCGTTCTGGATCGGCGAGCAGATCGGCAACGATGGCCGATGCGGCGTCCAGATCGTCGGCAGGGACCAGCACGCCGCCGCCGCTGTCGCGCAGGATGTCCGTGCTGCCGGGCACTTCGGTTGCCACGGCCGGGACGCCGCAGGCCATCGCCTCGATGGTCGCGATGCCGAAGCCTTCGCTGCGGCTCATTAATATGTGCAGGTCCAGCGCCGGCAACAACGCTTCGACCTCGGTCACAAAGCCCGTGAGCGTCACGCAGGTATCCAACCCGGCCGCCCGCACCCTGTCCCGCAGCGCGGCCTCCAGCGGCCCGCTGCCCATCATGACCAGATGCAGCCGGGGAAACCGGGGCCGCAGCAGCACGAACAGATCGAGCAACAGCTCCGGCCGTTTTTGCTCCGACAGGCGCGCCGCCGCGCCGATGACCAGGGCATCCTCCGGCAACCGCAGCGCGCTGCGCGCCGCACGGCGCAGATCGGGCCCCGGCAGGAACCTGTCGGTGTCGACGCAGTTCGGAATGACCGCCATCCGCGTGCTGGCAGGCAAATATGGCTGATAGATCGCCATGAAGTGCGCCATCGCCGAACGCGACACGGCATACACTCCACGCACCGCCGAGAACGCCTGGCGCAGCAAGGGCGCATGCCAGTCACTGATTTCGGTTGCCGGGAAAGCGTTGTGCACGCTGATCACGGCCGGCAGGCGGCAGTAGCCGGCCAACCACAACACGGACGCGCCGTAGTTGGTCCAGCACCAGGCCACATGCACCAGGTCGGCGCGAAACGCACGAAGGCGCCCGGCCGCCCACAGCCGCGCGCGCAGTAGGTTCCAGCGCCGCCAGTCCCATTGCTCGAAGAAGCGCGGCGGATCGAATTCCGCCACCACGATCTGCTCGCGCGCCAACCGTCCCGCCCAGGCGTCGATGCCGGCAAAGCGGCGCAGCGCCAGGCTGCCGTCGGCGCCGCCCAGGCGCAGATAGCGCACTTCCTGCGCCATGCGCATCTCCATTCCGCCGAGCTCGCCTGAATAGCTGGTGATCAGCACCCGCTTGCCAAGCTTGCGCCGCCCCAGCCTCGCCTCGAAGAAATAGCCGCGCAGATAGGCCAGCTCCCAGCGCCGCCGGAAGCGGGCGTCGGCATCGCCCAGCGCGCAGGCGCGCAGATAGCCGGCGCACTCGCGGAAGAAGCGCGCCAGCATCCAGCGCGGCATGCCGCGCCATTCGGGATAGGTGCCCGGCGAGTCTTGCCGAAACTTTCCACGTCCGAAACGCCACGCCTTTTCAAGCACATACGCCAGCGTCAATTGCCGTGCGCGGACGAAATGAAAGACCCGCGCGTGCGGATAGAAACACGCGACGTAGCCAGCCAAGGCCAGACGGCGTGTCAATTCCGTCTCGCTGCCCATGGCATAGGCATGGCCGTTGGGGCCGATCGAGGTATCGTAGCGATATCCAGCCGCGAACACCGAACGCCGCACCGCCATGTTCGCGCCCCACACCAGCCCTGGGAACACCGGTCCTTCGGCCAGATCGGACGCGGTCAGGCCGAACGTCAGGCCCATCGGCACCAGCCGCAGCAGCCACGCCGGCGGGGGCTCGGCCCAATCGGGCTCTATCGCGCCGCCGAACACCATGCACCGCGCATGGGCGTCGGCGCAACGCTCCCATTGCAGCAACCAGTCCGGCGCCGGGGTCGCGTCGTCATCGGTGAAGATGAACAGGCCATCGTTATCATCATGGCGCAGCGCCCACTCCAGCGCCAGGTTCAGGGCCGCGTTCTTGCCTTTGTGCGGACTGCTCAGCAAATGCAACGGCAGACGGTGCTGATATTGCGCCACCAGCGCCCCGGTGCCGTCACGGCTGCCATTCTCGACGATGACCAGCCGCCATTTGCATCGCGGCGCGTGCAACCGGCAATAACCATCGAGCACCTTGGGCAGTGTCTGCGCGCCATCGCAGGTCGCCATGAGAACGGTCAACAAGAGAGCCTCCCCCGTATCCTATGATTGCGGAACGTGACAATCCAGTGTAGTGACAGGCTCAGTTGCAACGTTGAGCCGCATCAACGAGTGATTCCGGCCATGCGCGACATCCTGATCACCCTTATCATCTTTGGCAGCCTGCCGCTGATCTTGCGCAATCCGGTCAACGGTGTGCTGATGTGGGTGTGGATCAGCGTCATGAATCCCCACACGCAAAGCTGGGGCTTTGCCGCCACCTTTCCGTTCGCTTTCATCGTCGCCATCGCGACGCTGTTCAGCCTGGCAAGCTCGCGCCTGCCCAAGACCTTGCCGGTATCGCCCATCACCTACACGCTGATCGTGCTGATCCTGTGGATGAACGTCACCACCCTGTTCGCCATGTTCCCCGAGACCGCTTACGCGCAGTGGAGCAAGGTGATGAAGATCATGCTGATGAGCCTGGTAACCATGATGGTGATACGCACGCGCGAGGACGTGCACCGCCTGATGTGGGTGCTGGCCATGTCGCTGGGCTACTACGGCGTCAAGGGCGGACTGTTCACCATTCGCAGCGGCGGGGTCGACCGCGTGTGGGGGCCGGAAGGTACGTTTATCGGCGACAACAACGAAATCGCGCTGGCCCTGATCATGACCATTCCACTGCTGCGCTACCTGCAATTGCGCAGCGCCGGGCGCT
Organism: Duganella vulcania; assembly: GCF_009857655.1. NCBI lineage: Bacteria > Pseudomonadati > Pseudomonadota > Betaproteobacteria > Burkholderiales > Oxalobacteraceae > Duganella > Duganella vulcania. Next base: position 14,094 of record NZ_WWCX01000076.1, on the reverse strand, counting down.
GGTTGCGCCTTGGCCTGGGTGCGGCGATGCTGCTCAGCGCGCTGGCCGCGCTCGGCTCTTATTCGCGTGGCGCGCTGCTCGCGATTGCCGCCATGATCGTGGTGATGTGGTCCAAGAGCCGCCATAAACTGGCCGGCGCCCTCCTGCTCGCCGTGCTGATCCCGCTGGCCCTGCTGTTCATGCCCGATCGCTGGGGCGAGCGCATGGACAGCATCGGCAGTTATCAGGCGGATGAATCCGCAATGGGACGCATCAACGCCTGGTATATGGCGTGGAACCTCGCGAAAGACCGGTTTTTCGGCGGCGGGTTCGACATCGCCGAACCGCGCGCCTTCTTCCTCTACGCGCCCGATCCGCACGATATCCACGCCGCGCACAGCATTTATTTCCAGGCCCTGGGCGAACACGGCTTTGTCGGCCTGGCGCTCTATTTGCTGCTGCTCGGACTGACCTGGCGCTCGGCCGCGTGGATCGCGCGCCACAGCCTGGGCCGACCCGAGCTGGAATGGGCGCAGCAGTTGGCCACCATGATACAAGCGAGTTTCGTTGGATTCGCGGTCGGCGGAGCCTTTCTGAGCCTGCTGTATTTCGACGTGCCGTACTATTTGATGGCCGTCATCATCGCCACCCGGGTGCTGGTTGCCAAACGGCAGCATGCCGCCAGATACGCCGTGCAGGGCGAACTGGAAAGCCGCCATCCGGTGGTCAGGCAACCATGAAGCAATGCCTGTCGATACTGGTCTACCACCGCGTACTGGCGCGGCCCGATCCCTTGCAACCGGCATTGCCCGACACCCGGCTCTTCGAACGCCACATGACGTTGCTCAAGCACTGTTTCCACGTCTTGCCCTTGAGCCGTGCCATCGCGCGCCTGCGCTTGGGTACGCTTCCGCCGCGCGCCGCCAGCATCACTTTTGACGACGGTTATGCCGACAACGCCACCTGCGCGCTGCCGATATTGCAGCGCCTCGGATTAAGCGCCACCTTCTTCATCGCCAGCGACTACCTCGACGGTGGCCGGATGTGGAACGACGACGTGATCGCCGGCGTGCGCCAGGCCCGCCAGTCCGTGTTGCGCCTGGCGGTGCCGGGCTGCGACGCGCTTCAGGTGCACACCCTGCACCAGCGGCAGCATGCGATAGAAAAGCTGCTGCAAGCGCTCAAGTACCTTCCCGCCCGGCAGCGCCAAGCGCTCGCCTGCAGCCTGGCGCCGGACCGGCAGGAGGAATTGATGATGCGCAGCGAAGACGTCCGGACCTTGCTGGCGGCGGGCATGGAGATCGGCGCGCACACCGCCTCCCACCCCATCCTGGCCAGGCAGGCCGATGCCGACGCCTACGCCGACATGCAGCGTGGCAAAGCCGCCCTCGAAGACATCACGCAAACCCCGGTCCACCTGTTCGCCTATCCGAACGGCAAGCCGGGCGTCGATTTCGACCAGCGCCATGCCGGCATGGCCAGCCAGCTGGGCTTCCGGGCCGCCGTCACCACCGCGCCCGGCGCGGCCCACGCCGCCAGCGACCCGCTGCAGCTGCCACGCTACACGCCCTGGGAGCAGGACCGGCCGCGCTTCCTGCTGAGGCTACTTGCCAGCCGGCGCCACTGAACGGGCCAGCCATTGCTCCAGCATCATCAACACCCACACCATGGTGCCGTGATAGGCGGGATGTTCGGCGACCAGCGTGTGCATCAAGCGCTCGATGAAGTCCGCACGTATGATCTGCCGCTTCTTGAGGTCGCTCAAGCTGTCCAGCACCAGCCCCTGCAAGCCCGCGTCCCGCTGCAGCCAGTGGCCGAATGGCAAGCCGAAGCCATGCTTTTTCTTGCGCAGGATGGCCCCCGGCAGATAGCCTTGCAAGGCACGCTTGAAGAAATACCGCAGCCGCGTGCCATTCAGCTTGTCCTTGGGCGACAAGCGCGCCGAAAACGCCAGCATTTCATCGCTCAGGAACGGAAACGCCACATCCACGCCGCCTAACTCGCACGCCAGGCGCACCTTGCGCAAGTCGTTGTCCGCCAGCGTGTAGCGCAGGTCGAGCGTCTGCATGCGGTTGATCAGACTCAAGCCGTCACCCTGCCAGTAGCAGTCGTTCAGTTGCCCGATAGGCGCGCTTTCATCCACGCGGGACAGGAACTCCGGATGCAGCACCTCGCCGGGGCCGTAGCGCTGCAACAGGTTATACGTTTCCAGCCGGGCCGGCATCGGCATCACCGCCTGCTCGATATACCTGCGCGCCTTGCGCAGCGGCGCCAGGTCCAGTCCGCCGGCCAGGCCGAACAGCAAGGGTTCCAGCGCCACCTGACGCAGCGCCGACGGCAGTTGTTCATAGCGGGACAGCACCGCCTGATGCGCGTAGCGCTCGTTTCCCCCGAACAGTTCGTCTCCGCCATCGCCGCCGAGCAGCCGGGTCACGCCGTCGGTGCGCGCCATGTTGGCGCAATAATAGGCGGGTACGGCCGACGAATTGCCGAACGGCTGGTCCGACGCGGCCGCGATGCGCGGAATGGCGGCGGCCACATCGCCCGCCGTCACATACAGCTCATGGTGGTCGGCGCCAAAATGGCGGGCGGCGATGCGGGCGTAGCGCATCTCGTCGTAGCCGGCCACGTCGAAACCGATCGAATACGTGCGCGGCGCGCTGCCGCTGACGCTGGCCAGCATGCCTGCCAGCGTCGAGCTGTCCGTGCCGCCACTCAGGAAAGCGCCGGTCCTGGCGCTGCCGGCCGAACGACGCACGGAATTTTCCAGCGTCGCCAGGAATTGCTGCTTGAGCTCGCTGAAGGGCGTGGCAGCCTGCTCTTGGTATTCGATCTGCCAATAACTGCCCGTCTGCAAATGGCCATGCCGGTACTGCAGATATTCGCCCGGCTGCAGGCGGCGCTGGCCGCGATACACAGTGCGCGGCGCCGGCACGGTGTGGAAATACAGATAGTTGTAGATGGCTTGCGGATCGAGCGCCGTGAGCGCATGCGGATGCGCCTGCAGCGCGGCGGCCGACGAGCCGAACAACACTCCTTGCCGCACCTGCTGATAATGCATCGCGTGGACGCCGCTGCGGTCGATGGCCAGCAAGAGTTGCTCCCCCGCCTCCGCCATCGCGCACACTGCAAACGGTCCCGACAGTGCCGAGCACGCTTGCGCCCCCTTGATCAGCCACAGGGCGGCGAAACGCTCGGCGAGATTCTCGTTGCAGCCGTTCAGCAAGGGCCGTCCCCAGACCGCGACCAGCACCCCATCCGCGCCATGCACGCTGACGCTGTCTGCCGAGGCGGCCACGGCGATGCCTCCGCCCCGCTCCGCCGCGATGCACACGGGGCTGTCATCGAAACGCGCCAGCGTCCGGCCCATGCCGGCCAACAATTGCTTGACGCTATCGCTGTCCGCCGCCGCGTCGGTGGCGACATAACCGCACAGGCCGCTCATACCAGTACCTCCAATGGCAGCGGATGGCTCAGGAAGGCGGTCGGACTGGCCGTCAATCCATAGGCGCCCGACTGGAATACCACCACCAGATCGCCGGCCTCGGCGCGTGGCAACTCCATGCGTTCGGCCAGCCGGTCCAGCGGCGTGCACAAGGGGCCGACCACGGAGACCGTCTCGCTGGCCGCCGCATGCATGCGGTTGCCGATCGCGACGGGAAAGTTCTTGCGGATCACCTGGCCGAAATTCCCGGATGCCGCCAGATGCTGATGCAGGCCGCCGTCGGTCACCAGGAAGGTTTGTCCATGCGAACGCTTGCGTTCCAGCACGCGGCAAACATAGATACCGCCTTCGGCCACCAGATAGCGTCCCAGCTCCAGCACCAGGTCAGTATCCGGCCAAGCCTGCCGCAGCAAGCGCAACGATTGTTCCAGCCCTTCGGCCACCGCCGCCAGGTCCAGCGCCCGTTCGCCCGGGAAATATGGCACGCCAAAGCCGCCGCCGATGTTCAGCATGCGCAGCGGCGCCCGTGCGTGGTCGGCCAGCCGCAAGCCCAGTTCAACGCTGAGCCGTTGTGCCTCGCAGATCGCCGCGGCGGACAGATTCTGTGAACCGCAAAATAGATGGAAACCGTGAAAGTCCAATCCCAACCGTTCCATCCGCTGCAGCATCGCCGGCACCCGCTCCGCGTCGACGCCGAACGGACGGGGGCCGCCGCCCATCTTCATGCCCGCCATCTTCAGTTCGAAATCGGGATTGACTCGCACCGCCACCCGCGGCGTCATGCCCAGTTCCGCGCCGATGCAGGCGGCGCGTTCCATCTCGCGCTCGGACTCCAGGTGCAGCAGCACACCGGCAGCCACCGCGCAGCGCAATTCCTCGTCGCGCTTGCCTGGCCCGGCGAAGCTGACGCGGCCGGGAGCCATGCCGGCATCGAGCGCCACTTTCATCTCGCCGCCCGACGCGATATCGAAGCCATCGACCAGCCCCGCCATCAACTGCACCAGGGCCGGCATCGGATTGGCCTTCAACGCGTAGTGCAGGCGTACGCCTTCCGGCAGCGTCCGCCGCAGCTGGGCGACGCGGGAAACGATATGGCTGCGCTCGTAGGCATAGAACGGCGTACGTCCCACCCGTTCCGCCAAACGGGTCAGTTCGATGCCTCCCAGCAGCAGCACATCGTCCAATGTCGGGAACTGGCTAGGCTGCGCGTGCCGCGGCAGCTCGGCAACGGCCGTCACGACGCGCACCGTGCACCGGCCAGCTGGTCGGCCAACAGCTTGCGGTCGATCTTGCCGTTGGGGTTGCGCGGCAGGGGCGCGCTGCGGATATCGATGACCGACGGCACCATATACGCGGGCAATGCCTGGCGGCAGGCCGTCAGCAGTGCATCGCCGTCGATGCCGCCCTGCGGCATGGAGGCGGCCACCAGCGTGATCGACTGCCCCAGCGTCTCGTGCGGCACGCCGATGGCGGCGGCCTCCGCCACCATGCCGGTGGCGTACGCCACCTCTTCCACTTCCGTCGGACTGACGCGGTAACCCGAGGTCTTGATCATATCGTCGCTGCGGCCGATGAAATACAGATAGCCCTCGTCGTCGCAACGCACGGTGTCGCCAGACCACACGGCCAGTTCCGGCACGGGCAGTCCGCCCAGCCGGTCGGGCAGCGGACGGAAGCGCTCGGCGGTGCGCTGCGCATCGTTCCAGTAGCCCATCGCCACCAACGCGCCGCGATGCACCAGTTCGCCCGGCTCGTTCGGGCCGCAGGGGGAACCGTCGCTGCGCAGCACCAGCACTTCGGCATTCGGGATCGCCTTGCCGATCGAATCGGGGCGGCGGTCCAGCTGTTCCGGCGCAAGGAAGGTCGAACGGAACGCCTCGGTCAGGCCGTACATCAGGTAAATCTGGGTGTATGGCAGCAGCTTGCGCAGCTTGGCCAGCGTATGGCGCTGCATCGCCCCGCCGGAATTGGTGATGTAGCGCAGCCGCTGCGCATGGCGCCAGTCCAGCTCGGCCAACTGCATCCACAGCGGCGGCACGGCGGCCAGGCCGGTGATGCGTTCACGCTGGACGGCTTCGAGGATATCGCGCTGCAAGAGATGGTTCAGCAACACCGCGCAGGCGCCGACCGCAAACGCCGTGGTGAGCTGGCTCAGGCCGTAGTCGAAACTCAGCGGCAACACGCACAGGATGCGGTCCTCCGGCGTATTCCCCAGGTAAGACGAGACGCTCAGCGCGCCCGCCACCAGATTACGATGCGACAGCACCACCCCCTTCGGCCTGCCGGTGCTGCCCGAGGTGTACAGGATCGCCGCGATGTCGCTGTCGATGCAGGGATGGGGCGGCGTTTGCGGCGCATCACGCATGCACTCGCGCCAGGACAACAATTGCAGGCCATCCAACCCCGGCAATCCCTCCATGGAGCCGACGATGATGACCTTCCGCAGCCCGGCACAACCCGCCAGCACCGTCGCCAGCAGATTGTAGCGCTCGCGCGTGGTGACCAGGATGCGCACGTCGCAATCGCCCAGGATGTGCGCGACCTGCTCGGGCTTCAGCACCGGATTCACCGGCACGAACACCGCGCCCGCGGCGGCCGCGCCGAACATGGCCACCACCGCTTCTTCGCGCTTTTCCATGAACACCGCCAGCCGCTCGCCGCGCCCCAGCCCATGATGCACCCACGCGGCCGCACACAGCCGCACCATCTGCGCCAGCGCGGCGTAGTTCAGCCCGACGCCCTGGTACGACAAGGCCTGCCGCTGCGGCTCGCGCTGCGCGGATTGAAAAATTAACTGGTGAACTAACTGCGTCATGGCGGGATCCTATCGAGAGGCAGCCTCTATGATTGAGATAAATCGCTCCACCGTTCTTGATGTGGCTCAAGCATGGTGTCCGCTTGTGCTGGCGCAAACCTGCGGCCGTGCGGACGGCGTCTAATTGGAGTTCCGCTCACCTTGAGGCACGCCGCGATGACCACTGGCCTGCGCCACACCTACCTGCAACTGGGCTGGTTCAATGCCATCCTGTACTGGCTCGGCCATGTGCTGGCGGCCGCCAGCGCGGGCACCTGGACGCTGCACCGCTATCAGTTCGTGGCACAGTACGTCGGCGACACCACGCTGTGCGCGGCGCGCGGGCAGGACATCCACATCCGTGAACACGCCCCCGCCGACGGCATGCCGGACGACTATCCCCGCCCGGAACCAGTGGTCCGCCAGCGCTTCGCGCAGGGCGCTTGCAGCCTGACAGCCTGGCGCGACGACCGGCTGGCCGGCTTTCTGTGGCTGATACCCGAGGCCTACCTCGAGGATGAGGTGCGGGTCCGTTACCGCTTGGCCAGCTCGCGCGCCTCGTGGGATTTCGACGTCTGGGTCCGGCCGGAGGAGCGGCTGGGCTGGGTCTTCCCCAGGCTGTGGGAGGCCGCCCGCTGCCATTTGCGCCGGCGCGGCGTGCGCTGGACCTGCAGCCGCATCTCCGCATTCAACCCCGCCTCGCTGCGGGCCCACGCGCGCATCGGCGTGGTCGGCCTGGGCAGCGCCATCTTCCTGCGCTGCGGCAGCTGGCAATGGATGTGCGCCACGCTGGCGCCCTACTTCCACCTGTCGCGCCGGCCATCGAGCTTCCCGCAACTGACGTTCGACACCAGCCCCCTGCCCGAAGCCGTCCCCAAGGAGCCGCCATGCCTGTCTTAGATCAAGTCTGCCTAGCCTTGCGCCACACGCTGGGGCTGGGAAATATCCAGCTCCAGCCGGAAACGGCCTTGCTGGGCAGCGTGCCCGAACTCGATTCGATGGCGGTGGTCCACCTGATCGCCGAGCTGGAGCAACGCTTCTCCATCCACGTCCACGACGACGAGATCAGCGCCAGCCATTTCGCCACCGTCGGCACGCTGACATCCTTCGTGCAAGGGAAACTGACGTGAGCGGGTATGCACAACGCAGCCACGCCCTGCCGTTCTTCCTGCCGGCGGACCTGGGCGACCGCTTCTGCCTGTACTACCCGCCGCATCCCGGCGTACAAGCGCGTGGCTCCATTTTATATGTCCACCCGTTCGCCGAGGAGCTCAACAAGAGCCGGCGCATGGCGGCGCTGCAGTCGCGCGCCTACGCCGGCGCCGGCTACGGCGTGCTGCAAATGGATCTGTACGGATGCGGCGACAGCAGCGGCGATTTCTCCGAGGCCCGCTGGGAGCTGTGGCTGTCCGACCTGGCGCTGGGTTGGCGCTGGCTGGCCAAGCACTGCCCTGGCCCCGCCTACTTGTGGGGCTTGCGCCTGGGCGCCTTGCTAGCCTTGCAGTTCGGCGACCAGGCGCGGCCCGCCCCCACAGGCATGGTGTTGTGGCAGCCAGTGATCAGCGGCCGTCCCCATCTGCGCCAGTTCATGCGGCTGCAGACAGCGGCCCGCCTGTTTGGCCCCGCGCAAGCCACCGACGCCAACGAGGCGGGCGGCTACACGCTGGCGCCCGAGCTGGTGGAGGCGATCAACGCGGCCGAGGCTGGGCGCCGGCCGCACTGCCCGGTGCAGTGGCTGGAGCTGACTGCACCGCAGCAGCCGGCAACCTTGCAGCCGGCGTCGGCCCTGCTGCTGGAACGGTGGGAGCGCGCGGGCGCGCACGTCGACGCCTTCCCGCTTGAAGGCGCGCCCTTCTGGTCGACGCCGGAGATCGCCGAAGTACCGGCGCTGATCGCCGCGACCTTGGCCGCCATGCCAAGAGGGTGGTCATGACCTGGCAAAGCCGCGCCCTGTGTTTCGCTTGCCGCGACTGCCGGCTGATCGGCATCCTCGACCTGCCGGAGCGCCCGCGCCAGCGCGGCGTACTGATCGTCACGGGGGGCCCGCAGTACCGCGTCGGCAGCCACCGCCATTTCGTCCTGCTGGCGCGGCAGCTGGCCGCCGCCGGCATCCCGGTCATGCGCTTCGACTACCGCGGCATGGGCGACAGCGAGGGGGAGCAGCGCAACTTCGAACAACTCGACGACGACCTGGACGCCGCCATCGCCGAATTCTTCAACACGCTGCCGGCGATGAAGGAACTCGTGCTGTGGGGCCTGTGCGACGGCGCCACCGCCGCCGCCTGGCACGCGCCGCGCGATCCGCGCATCGCCGGCCTCGTCATGCTCAATCCCTGGGTACGCACAGAGCAAGGCCACGCCAACGCCACGCTGCGCCACTACTACGCGCAGCGCTTGCTCGACCGCGACTTCTGGCGCAAGCTCGGCGGCGGCGCCGTGCGGATCGGCGCCACCCTGCGCTCCTTCATCGCGCTGGCGACAGCCGCGAGACGGCCAGCCGCCGAAGCCGGGGGACTGTCCCTGCCCCAGCGTCTCTACCGCGCCTTGCGCCAATTCCGCGGGCACACGCTTATCGTGCTCAGCGGCGCGGACCTCGGCGCGCGGGAATTCTCGGCGTTACCCGGCCACCAGCCACACTGGCGCCAGCTGCTGGACGAACCGCGCGTGCAGCTGGTCCACGTCCCCGAGGCTAACCACACCTTCTCCAGCCGCGCCTGGCGCGCGGACGTCGCCACCGTCTGCACCGACTGGATCGCATCATGGTGAAGCGCGTTCTGATGATCGCCTATCACTACCCCCCGCTGAGTGGCGGCAGCGGCATACACCGCACGCATGCGTTCGCCCGGCATCTGCCCGAGCACGGCTGGCAGCCGCTGGTGTTGACGGTCCATCCGCGCGCCTACGAAGACCTCGGCGCCAACCACCACGACGCCGCCATTGCGGTGCACCGCAGCTTCGCGCTGGACAGTTCCCGCCACCTCGCGCTGCGCGGACGCTATCCCGAGCTGCTGGCCCAGCCGGACCGCTGGATATCGTGGTGGCTGGGCGCCGTCCCGGCCGGCTTGCGGCTGATCCGCAAACACCGGCCGGACGCCATCTGGTCCAGCTACCCGATCGCCACCGCCCACCTGATCGCGCTCAGCCTGCACCGCCTGACCGGCGTCCCGTGGATCGCCGACCAGCGCGACCCGATGGTCGATGCCGGCTACCCGCCGGACCCGCGGCGCCGGCGCATCCACGGCTGGATCGAGCGGCAATCCATCCGCCATGCCGCCGCCGTGGTCTGCACCACACCGGGCGCCCTGCTCAGCCTGGGCCAGCGCCACCCGCTGGCCGACGAGCGCCGGCTGGCGCTGATCCCCAACGGCTACGACGAATCCGTGTTCGCCTGCGCCGAGCTCACCGACCGGCCAGCCGGTTCCAAGCCTTTCACGCTGCTGCACAGCGGCGTCATCTATCCGTCCGAACGCGACCCCGGCCCCTTGTTCGCCGCGCTGGCCAAGCTGCTGTCCGAACACCGCATCGGTCCGGACAACTTCCGCCTGCTGCTGCGCGCCAGCGCCCACGACGGCCATCTGCGCATGCTGATGCAACGCCATCCCGGCCTCGACAAGATCATCGAGCTGGCGCCGGCGCTGCCCTACCATCAAGCCGTGGCCGAGATGCTGGGCGCAGACGGCCTGCTGCTGCTCCAGGCCGCCAATTGCAACAGCCAGATCCCGGCCAAGCTGTACGAATACCTGCGCGCCCGCCGCCCGCTGCTGGCCCTGACCGACGCCGCCGGCGACACCGCGGCCACCCTGCGCGCAGCCGGCATCGACACCATCGGCCAGCCCGATAGTGCGGCCGACATCGCCGCCGCCCTGCTGCGCTTCCTGCACCTGTGCCGCACCTGGCAGGCGCCGCTGGCCTCGCAAAAGATCATCACCAGCCACTCGCGCGCCGCCCGCACCCTGGAGCTGGCCACGCTGCTGGACCGCACCGTCCACAAGGAAGCAACATGACAACCCACGCCCGCAGCATCGCCCTGCTAATACTGATGATCGCCGCTGGCGCCGCCACCGGCCAGGCCTGCGACAGCTACGTCAAGCACGACCCGGGCGGCGACTACACCAATCCCACCGACCGCGAAGGCTTGACCGTGGTCGAGCAATACCATTTCACGCCCGAGGTGGAGCGCCTGGTGCGCGGCTCGTCAGGCTCGCTGGGCGCCGACATCGGCTACACGCTGGAGCATTTCCCCAACCACCACCGCGCCCTGGCCGCCATGAGCAAGCTGGCCTTGCGCGACAAGAATCACAGACCTTACGGCGCCCGCTACTCGATCGACTGCTACTTCGACCGCGCGCTGCGGTTCCGGCCGGACGACGCACGCGTCCACGCGCTATTTGGCGGCTACCTGCTGGGGCTGGGCCAGTCTGACGCGGCGCTGGAGCAATTGAAGGAAGCAGTCCGGCTGGAGCCGGGCAACGCCACCACCCATTACAACCTCGGCCTGCTCTACCTCAAGCGCAAGGACTACGAACAAGCCCGCGCCAGCGCCCGCACGGCCTACGGACTGGGCTTCCCCTTGCCGGGACTGAAGAACCAGCTAATCGCGGCCGGCCAGTGGCGCGACGACGACTAGCCCTTATTTCAAGCCGTGGTGGTTCATCAGGTCGTACAGCGTCGGCCGGCTCACGCCCAGCAACTCCGCTGCCTTGACGATATTGCCGTCGACCCGCGCCAGCGCCTGCACCATCACCCGGTACTCGGCCGCGTCGCGGGCCTGGCGCAGATTGACGCTGGGGTCGACGGCCGCGCTGTCCGGCAAGCCCAGGTCCGGCGGCGTGATCTGCGGACCATCGGCCATGATGACGGCGCGACGTATGCAGTTCTCCATCTCGCGCACATTGCCCGGCCAGGGATACGCTTCAATCGCCGCCAACGCCTCCGGACTGAAGTGCAGCGCCGAGCGCGCCTCGCTGGCGCAGAATTTGTTCTTGAAATGATGGGCAAGCAAAGCGCAGTCGCCCACGCGCTCGCGCAACGGCGGAATGGACAGCACGATCTCGCTGAGCCGGTAGAACAGATCTTCGCGGAAGCGTCCGCTCTCCGACAAGGCCTTCAAATTCTGATGCGTGGCGCACACAATCCGCACATCGATGCTGATCTCGCTGCGTCCGCCGATCCGCTCGATCACCCGCTCCTGCAGAAAACGCAGCAGCTTGGCCTGCAACGGCAAGGCCAGGTCGCCAACCTCGTCCAGGAAAAAGGTACCGCCGTGCGCCAGCTCCAGCTTGCCGAGGGTCTGCCGCTGCGCGCCGGTGAAGGCGCCCTTCTCGTAGCCGAACAACTCGCTCTCCAGCAGATGCTCGGGGATGGCCGCGCAATTGATGGCGACAAAGCGCTTGTCCTGGCGCGTGCTCAGGCGATGCAGGCCGCGCGCGATCAACTCCTTGCCGCTGCCCGAATCGCCCAGCAACATCACCGACGCCGACGACGGCGCCACCCGCTCCACGCTGCGGCACACCTTCAGCATGCCCGGATCGCGGCTGATGATGCCGGCCAGCGGCGAATCCGACTGGATCTGCAGCATGCGCCGGTTCTCCTGCTGCATCGCATGCAGATAGAAGGCGCGCGCCACGACCAGCGCCAGCGTATCGGCGTCCAGCGGCTTCTGGTGGAAATCGTAGGCGCCCATGGCGATGGCCTTGAGCGCATGCTCGCGCGCCTGGTTGCCGGACAGGACGATGACCTTGGTGTCGGGCGCCGCCGCCAGGATCTGCTGCAGCAAAGCCAGCCCTTCGCTGGCGCCGTCCGGATCGGGCGGCAAGCCCAGGTCCATGGTCGCCACCGCCGGCTGGTGGCGGCGCAGCTGCGCCATCGCCGATTCGCGGTCGTCCGCCACCACCACCTCGTAGGCATCCAGGCTCCAGCGCAGCTGCTTCTGCAAGCCCTGGTCGTCCTCCACCACCAGCAATTTATTCTTGGCCATGTCTGTCCTCCATGGATCCGGCCGCGTCCGCGTGCAACGGCAGCACCAGCCGGAACGTCGTCCCGTGCGCCGGCGCGCTGCTCACCTCCAGCCGTCCGCCGATCTCCCGCGCGTATTCGCGGCTTTCGAACACGCCGATGCCCATGCCGGCGCTCTTGGTCGACTCGAACGGCTGAAACAGCCGCTCGCGGATGAACTGCTCGCTCATGCCGTGCCCCGTGTCGCTCAGCTCGATCACCGCGGCGGCGTCGCGGCGCAGCAGGCGCAGGGCGACCCGCCCGCTGCGCGGCGTCGCCTCCACCGCGTTCTGGATCAGGTGCCCGATCACCCGCTCCAGCCGCTGCCGGTTCGCCAGCACCACCAAGCCCGGCTCGCACGACTCCAGCACCGGCCGGGGCTCCAGTTGCGCGCAGGCGCGCACCAGTTGCGCCAGCAGCGGCTCCAGCGGGAGCGGCGCGGACAGCTCGGCCACCTCGTCGCGGCGCAGCTTGAGCAGCAAGGACCGCATCTTGCCCAGCGTATGGGCCAGCGTCGCCAGCATGTCATGCTGAAACGCCGGGTTGGCCTTGTGCCGTTCCGCGTTGGCCAGCAACAGCGACAGCTGCGACACCAGGTTCTTCAAGTCATGCACGACAAACGTCGACATCCGGTTGAACGATTCAAACTGCCGCGCCACCGCCAGGCTGTGGGCCGACTCCTGATGCGCCAGATAGCTGGCGGCCTGCCGCCCCGCGATCTTGAGCACATCGCACACCTCCCAGTTCAGCACGAGGCTGGCGCGCGGCGGCGCCAGGCAGATGAAGCCGAACAGGCTACGCTCCAGCATCAGCGGCACCACCAGCCGCACGCCTTGATCCTCAGCCAGCCACGCCGGCAACCCCAGCCGACCGTAGTGCCGCGGATCGGCGCGCCACTCGGGCAGATCGACCACCCAGCCGCGCTGCGCCAGGAACCCGCACAAGGCGCCGTCCGCCGGCTCGATCGCGGTCTGCAACGGCATGTTCCAGCGCGCCACGGCCTGGAAGTCCGGGCCGTCGCGACGCAGCCACAACAACCCGGCCGGGCTTTCCACCAGCTCCGCCACCGCCTGTATCGCCCGTTGCGGCAGGGTCGCGCTATCCTCGGCCAGCGCGTGCGTGAGGCGCTGCCATTCGTGCCGATAATCGTAGCGCCCCTGATAAAAGTGCTTGCTGATGAAAACCTTCAGCCGCGAGCGTACGGTGCCGGAAAACAGCAGGCCCGACAGCAACAGGGCCGCGCCGGACAGGCAGGCCAGCTGCATCAGCGTCCCCCACACGCCGCCGATGTAGCGCAGATACCAGGCGCTGGCGGCCATCGCCAGCAGGTAGGAAGCCGATCCCAGCAACGCCGCCGAGCGGAACATGATCTGCCGCGACAGCGACAGCCCGGCGGTCCACACCGGATTGCGCGCCACCGCCAACGCCAGCAAAGGCACGCTCAGCGCGTTGACGATGCCGCGCGCGGCCCAGATATCCTGGTTGACTCGGCGAAACAGCAAGGCTTCGCTGTACAAGTAGAAGTCGTAGGCGAACAAGGCGCCGATGCCCAGGCAGGCGAACTTGATGCCCCAGCGGGAGGCCGGCGGCGTGCCGCGATACAGATGCTCGACCAGCAGCATCCCCGACACCGACAGGCCCAGCCGCACGACGATGGCCGCCAACGGCAGCTGTTCGGCGGCCACCAACCAGCTCAGCAGCGCCAAGCCGCCGGCCGCCGCGAGCCAGCCACGGCGCCGCGTGCCACCGGCCAGCACCACGAGCAGCGCCAGCCAGGCGCCAGTGCGTGTCGCCTCCAGCACATCCATGGCCACCAGCAAGCCGGAGCGCCAGGCCGATCCGGCGGCAACCAGCGCCGCCCAAGCCGACGTCGCAAGGCATG
>NZ_WWCX01000075.1:0-30799 GCF_009857655.1 Duganella vulcania | reverse complement strand
GGCGGCGCCGGCGGTATCACGAACACCCGGCCGGCGCCGGCGCTGTAGCGCAGGAAGCGCGCCGCGAACGCCTGGCGGTCCGCCTCGAATCGCAGCGGATCGCGTTCACGCGCCGCCGCGCCGCCGGCCTGCTCGACGCAGTAGTCGTCGAAGGGCATCGGCAGCGGCACGATCAGCTCGATGCGGCGCCGGCCGTGCGGCGCGCTGGCCGCGCACTGGCGCTGCAGCTTGAGCACCTGCTCGGCGAACAGCTGGTCGGCGCCGTCGGCCAGCGCCGAAAGAAAGTGGATGGGGCTGTGCGGCAGCGCGGCAGCGATCAGCTCGATGGCCTCGAACAGCTGGACGGCCACCGCCGCCACGTCGCCGGCATGCAGGTCGCGATGGCCGGTCAGCGCCACCACGAACGGCAGCGCGTAGGGCGACGGCGCGTCCTCGTCAACCGGCGGCATGGCAGCGGGCGACAAAGCGCTGGCGCTCGGCGCTGTCGTCGATTTCCTGGGCCAGCGCCGCCACCAGTTGCTGGCGCGACGGCGCGGCCAGCAACGCCCGCCGCACCAGATGGCGGGCAATCGGCCCCAGCTCCTGCGCCAACGCCTGTTCGATGGCCGCCAGCACCGCCGGGTCGATGGCGGGTGCCGGCGGCGCGCCGAATCCGGCCGGCACGGCTTGCTGGGGCGCGGCGGCGGCCGCTGGCTGCGATGGCGCGGCGGCCGGCGGAAGCCGCTCCAGCAGCATGGCAACGCTGCGGCACAACTGGTTCAGGTGGTCCTCGAGGTCGCCGGTGATGGCGTCCAGCCAGTGCTGGGTGCTGATGAAGTACTCCAGGCTCTTCGACAACGGCACGTTCTCGATGCGGAAAGGCAGCACCATCAAGCCCTTGTTGACGGCGCGCTCGACCTCGCGCCGCACCTGCGGCGAATTGTTCGAGCTGGCCGAAAAGATCAACACCAGCATCCTGGCCTTGTCCATGGCGTCGATGATGGCCTCGGCCCAGTCGCCGCCGGGGCGGATGTCGCGCGGCGCCACCCAGCAGCGGATGTCGGCCGCCTCCAGCCGATGGCAGATGGCGTCGGCGAACACCTTGTCGACGTGCGAGTGGCTGAGGAAAACATCCAGGCTCATGGCCGCGCTCAGGCCAGCATGGCCATGGCTTTTTCCAGGCTGCGGCGCATGCGGTTGAAGGCGTTGCTGAGGACCGCGATCTCATCCTTGCCGCGCACGTCGAAGTGCTCGACGTCGAGCCGGCCGCCGCTGACGGCGTCGGCGATGCGGGCGATGCGGTTCACCGGGCGCAGCACCAGCAGGTAGAACAACGCGTTCACGGCCACCAGAATCACGGCGAAGGTCAGCGCCATGCCGCCCATGATCAGCGAGTAGGCGCGCTCGGCCTCACGCTGCGGCACCGCCAGCGGCACCGACACGATCTGGCTGCCGACCACCTCGCCCAGCTTCCAGCCGAAACCGTTGTTGGTGCCGTACAGCGCCTTCATGGTGTCGGGCGCGGCGGCCGGCGTGCTGTGGCAGGCCAGGCAGCGGCCGTCGCTGATGCGGATCGGCCGCGCCAGGTACAGCGACGGGCCGGACGTGGCCTGGCGCTGGCCGGTCACCTCCTTCAGGTCGGCGTGGTCGCGGAAGCGCTGGACCACGTCGGCCTCCCAGTCCACCACGCGGTCGCGCGGATTGGTGGGATTGAGCGCCGCCTCCTTGTAGCTGTAGTCGGGATGGGCGGCGTGCAGCTTGCTGAAGCTTTGCGTGGCCGCGTACGACGGCACCGACTGCGGCAGGAACGCCGTCTTCAGGCCCTCGGCCAGCAGCGGCTTGACCTCGTTGGTGGTGTACTCGCGCGCGGCCATCGCCGCCTCCATCATCAGGCTGGCATGGCTGACCACCTCGCGCTGGGCGTTGTCCTGCAACACGGTGCGGGTGAGCTGGGCGGTGGTGTAGCCGCCCAACGCGAAGATCAGCAGCAACACGAGATTAAATTTATACAACAGTTTCATATGCCGCCAGCCCGGGGTCCAAAAATAGTGACAGTATTATATTTTTTCATTGTGACCGCTTGATGAAATGGCCCCAGTCCATTTGGACTGGTGTTGTTATTTTTGACTTGCATCAACGAATAGTTTGATCTCGCTCAGTACACTCAATTCAAGTTATATTGGACTCCTATGCTGCCAGCCTACATCTCGCACCCCGACTGCCTGAAACACGCCATGGGCGACCAACACCCCGAATGCCCGGAGCGCATCGGGGCGGTCAGCGACATGTTGCTGATCAAGGGCCTGCTGGACTTCATGCAGCCGTGCGAGGCGCCGCTGGCCACCGAGCAGCAGCTGGCGCAAGCCCACTCCAGCCTGTACATCCACACCCTGGCCGCGCTGTCGCCGCGCGAGGGCTCGGTGCAGGTGGACCCGGACACCAGCATGAATCCGCATACCTACCGGGCCGCGCTGCGCGCCGCCGGCGCCGCCGTGCTGGCCACCGACCTGGTGCTGACCAAGGGCGCCGGCACCGCCTTCTGCAACGTGCGCCCGCCCGGCCACCACGCCGAGTACGGCGCCGCCGGCGGCTTCTGCTTCTTCAACAACGCCGCGGTCGGCATCCGCCACGCGCTCAATGTGCACGGACTGGAACGCGTGGCGCTGGTCGATTTCGACGTCCACCACGGCAACGGCAGCGAGGACATCCTGCGCGACGACGAGCGCGTGCTGATGTGCTCGATCTTCGAGGACAAGCTGTATCCGTTCTGCGGCAACGTGCCGCGCGGCGCCAACATGGTCAACGTGGCGCTGCCGGCGCGCTCCGGCGGCGAACTGCTGCGCCAGGCCGTGACCGAGCAATGGCTGCCGGCGCTGGAGCGCTTCCAGCCGCAGCTGATCTTCATCTCGGCCGGCTTCGACGGCCACCGCGACGACGACATGGGCAACCTCGGCCTGGTCGAAGCCGACTACGCCTGGATCACCAAGCAGATCGTCGGCGTGGCCGCCCGCCACTGCCAGGGCCGCATCGTCTCCTGCCTGGAGGGCGGCTACGAGCTGTCGTCGCTGGCGCGCAGCGCGGCGGCCCACGTCAAAGTCCTGCTCGGCATGGACGACTAACCCTCTCACCACCGCCCCATCATGGAAACCCACTACCTCACGCCGCTGTTCTCGCCCAAGTCCATCGTGGTCTTCGCCGGCCAGGCCGACCAGCCTGAACGCCAGACCTGCTACGGCCGCGGCATCCGCGCCCAGCTGGAACAAGGCGGCTTCACCGGCCCGGTGACCTACCTCGACGTCGGCATGAGCGGCACGCTGGCCGACCTGGCGCAGTCGCGCGCCGACCTGGCGGTGATCGCCCTGCCCAACGACGAGCTGAGCTTCGCGCTGGAGGTGGCCGGCCGCATCCAGTGCCGCGCCGCGCTGATCCTGTCGAGCGGCGTCGACGGCAAGCTGGCCGGCGAGCTGCACGACATCGCCCGCAAGCACGGCATCCACCTGCTGGGGCCGAACTGCCTGGGCTACCAGCGCCCGCGCCTGAACATCAACGCCAGCGTGGCCGGCCAGCTGGCGCAGCCGGGCAGCCTGGCGCTGATCTCGCAGTCGGGCGCGCTGACCTCGGCCATCCTCGACTGGGGCAGCCAGAACGCGGTGGGCTTTTCCACCGTGGTCTCGCTGGGCGCCAACACCGCGGTCGACCTGGCGCAGACGCTGGACTTCCTGGCCACCGACCCGGCCACGCAAAGCATCGTCATCTACATGGAAGGCCTGACCGACGCCCGCCGCTTCCTGTCGGCGCTGCGCGGCGCGGCCAACACCAAGCCGGTGGTGGTGCTCAAGGCCGGCAAGGCCTCGGCCGCCTCGCAGGCCGCGCTGACCCACTCCGGCGCCATCGTCGCCAGCGACATGGTGTTCGACGCCGCGCTGCGCCGCACCGGCGCGGTGCGGGTCAAGACCTTCGTCCAGCTGTTCTCGGCCGCCAAGTGCCTGGCCTCGCGCTACCGCCCGGTCGGGCCGCGCCTGGCCGTGGTCACCAACGGCGGCGGGCCCGGCGTGCTGGCGGCCGACTGGATCGCCGAGCTGGGCCTGCAACTGGCGCGGCTGTCCGAGGCCGGCGCGCAGGCGCTGGCGCCCAAGCTGCCGCCGCACGCCACGCTGACCAACCTGCTCGACCTGACCGAGGAGGCCGGCGCCGACGCCTTCACCGAGGCGGTCCAGGCCTGCGCCCACGACAGCCAGGTGGACGGCATCCTGGTGATTTATTCGCCCAAGCTGGGCAGCGATCCGGCCGCGGTGGCGCGCGCGGTCAGCGCGCTCAACGCCGGCCTCGGCAAGCCGCTCTTGACCTGCTGGATGGGCGACCGCCAGGTGGCCGAGGCGCGCCTGCTGATCAACGCGGCCGGCGTGGCCACCTTCCGCACGCCGGAGGCGGCGGTGGACGGCTTTTCCAACATCGCCTCGTTCTACCAGAACCAGCAGCTGCTGCACCAGACCCCGCCGCCGCTGTCGCAGCTGGCCCAGCCCGACCTGGACGGCGCGCGCCTGCTGATCGAGGGCGTGCTGGCCGAGCGCCGCAAGGTGTTGACCGAAATGGAATCGAAGGCGCTGCTGGCGGCCTTCCACATTCCGATCACGCAAACCATCCTGGCGCGCAGCGCGGCCGAGGCGATGATGGTGGCCAGCCAGTTGGGCTACCCGGTGGCGCTGAAGATCGACTCGCCCGACATCGCCCACAAGTCCGATGTGCAGGGCGTGGTGCTCAACCTGCTCAACGCGGCGGCCGTGCGCGACGCCTACGGCGACATGATGGCCACCGTGCGCCGCCTGCTGCCGGAAGCGCGCATCAACGGCGTGACGGTGCAACGCATGGCCGGCAAGCGCAACGGGCGCGAGCTGTACATCGGCGTGGTCACCGACCGCCTGTTCGGGCCGGCGATCAGCTTCGGCGCCGGCGGCACCATGATCGAGCTGATCGACGACCGCGCGGTCGAGCTGCCGCCGCTCAACCTGTTCCTGGCGCAGCGCCTGATGAGCCGGGTGCGCTCGGCCAATACGCTGGGCGAGTGGCGCGGCGCGCCACCGGTGCAGCGCGAGGCGATCGAGCAGATGCTGCTGCGGGTGTCGGAGATGGTGTGCGAGCTGCCGCAGCTGCGCGAGATGGACATCAACCCGCTGATCGTCGACGAGCACGGCGCGCTGGCGGTGGACGCCCGCATCGTCATCGACGCCGCGGCGCCGTCGGCGCACCGCTACGACCACCTGGCCATCCTGCCCTACCCGTCCAGCTACACGCAGGAGTGGCCGATGCGCGGCGGCGGCCAGTACACGCTGCGCCCGGTGCAGCCGGACGACGCCTCGATGCTGCAGGACCTGGTGCGCGGGCTGTCGGAGAAGTCACGCTACTACCGCTTCGCCTCGTCGCTGCGCGAGCTGTCGGTGCCGATGCTGGCGCGCTACACGCTGATCGACTACGACCGCGAAATGGCGCTGGTGGCGGTGCTGACGCAGCGCGCGCCGGGGCCGGACGGCGACTTCGTCGAGACCGACAGCATCATCGGCGTGTCGCGCTACATCGCCAACCCGGACCACAGCAGCTGCGAGTTCTCGCTGCTGGTGGACGACCGCTACAGCGGCCAGGGCCTGGGGACGCGGCTAATGCTGGGCATCATGGACGTGGCGCGCGACAAGGGCCTGAGCGAGATCGACGGCCTGGTGCTGTGCAAGAACAGCGGCATGCTCAAGCTGATGGCCAGCCTGGGCTTCCAGATCCGCCCCTACGACGAGGACCCGGACTTCAAGCTGTGCAGCAAATCGCTGTAGCCCGATCCGGGGAATTTTGATCCAGGTCAAGGAAATTTGACGGCGGGGGCCATAGACTGCCTCACTTTTGCCCATCCGTCATGCTCCACGCCCCCGAACTCCTCCTCCCCGCCGGCTCGCTGGCCAAGATGCACGCCGCCTTTGATTTCGGCGCCGATGCCGTCTACGCCGGCCAGCCGCGCTACAGCCTGCGCGTGCGCAACAACGACTTCTCCACGCTGCAGGCGCTGCAGGAAGGCATCGACGGCGCGCACGCGCGCGGCAAACAGTTCTTCGTCGCCTCCAACATCTTCGCCCACAACGCCAAGCTCAAGACCTACCTGCGCGACATGGCGCCGGTGATCGCCATGAAGCCGGACGCGCTGATCATGGCCGATCCCGGCCTGATCATGATGGTGCGCGACGAATGGCCGGACGTGCCGATCCACCTGTCGGTGCAGGCCAACGCGGTCAACTGGGCCGACGTCAAGTTCTGGCACCGCATGGGCCTGACGCGGGTGATCCTGTCGCGCGAACTGTCGCTCGACGAGATCGAGGAAATCCGCCAGCGCTGCCCGGAGATGGAGCTCGAAGTGTTCGTGCACGGCGCGCTGTGCATCGCCTACTCGGGCCGCTGCCTGCTGTCGGGCTACTTCAACCACCGCGATCCCAACCAGGGCACCTGCACCAATTCCTGCCGCTGGGACTACAAGGTGCAGCCGGCCGCCGAGGACGCCAGCGGCGACCTCGGGCCAACGAAAGTCATCCCGCTGCACTTCCAGCAGGCGCTGGAGGAAGCCAACCAGCCGTGGTCGACGCTGCACCAGCAGCCGCGCCACCCGCTGGCCGACCAGCCCTACCTGATCGAGGAGGCCGAGCGGCCGGGCCAGCTGATGCCGATCATCGAGGACGAGCACGGCACCTACATCATGAACTCCAAGGACTTGCGCGCGGTCGAGCACATCGAGCGGCTGGTCAAGATCGGCGTCACCTCGCTCAAGGTCGAGGGCCGCACCAAGTCGCTGTACTACGCGGCGCGCACGGCCCAGGTGTACCGCCAAGCCATCGACGACGCGGTGGCCGGACGGCCGTTCGACATCGGCCTGCTGGGCCAGCTGCAAGGCCTGGCCAACCGCGGCTACACCGACGGCTTCTACCAGCGCCACCACACGCAGGCGCACCAGAACTACATGCGCGGCGCCTCCGAGGCCGAGCGCAGCCAGTACGTCGGCGACGTGCTGGGCGTGGAGGATGGCTGGGCCAGGGTCGAGGTCAAGAACCGCTTCGCGGTGGGCGACCGGATCGAGGTGATCCACCCGGGCGGCAACCGCGACGTGACGCTCACGCGCATGCGCGCCGACGACGGCGCCGACATCACGGTGGCGCCGGGCAGCGGCCACATCGTGCGCATCGAGCTGGACCCATCGCTGGACCGCGCGCTGCTGGCGCGCTACCTGTAGCCGCGCCGCCCGCATCGAAGGCGGAGACGAAAAAAAATCCCCGCCGGTCCTGAGCGCACTCAGGCCGGCGGGGATTTTTTTGGGCCTTACGCGCTTACTGCACCGGCTTGCCGTCGGCGTCGATCTTGCGCACCTCGCCCAGGTTCAGCGCGCGCACGCCGGCCTCCACCTTGCTGAGGTCGCCCACCACCAGCCAGGTCAGCCGGCCCGGCGTGATGGTGCGTGCCGCCAGCGCGTTGGCCTGCTCCGGCGTCATCGCCAGCACGGTGCCGGTGAAGGTGTTGTAGTAGTCGGCCGGCAGCTTGTATTGCAGGATGGCGCCGTAGGCGCCGGCCAGCTGGCTGGACGTCTCGAACGAACCCGGCAGGCGCAGGGTCTCGTTTTCCTTCGCGCTGCTCAGCTCGGCCGCGGTGATCGGCTTGGCGCCGGCGATGTTGGCGTATTCCTGCACCAGTTCCTGCAAGGCCGCGCCGGTCTTGTCGGTCTGCACCGGCGAGGTGCTCAGGTACAGACGCTGGCCCACCGCCGGCTGCAGGCCGGCGTACACGCCATACGACCAGTGCTTGTCCTCGCGCAGGTTCATATTGATGCGCGAGCTGAAGGTGCCGCCAAAGATGTTGTTGACCACCTGCAGCGGCACGGCGTCCGGCGCGTTGCGCGGCGGCGCCAGCTGCGCGGCGTAGATCACGCTTTGCAGCGCGCCCGGCTTGTCCATCAGGTACACCACCGGCTTCCCGGCCGGCGCGACCTGGGCCACGTTTTTCTTCGGCACCGCGCCGGCCTTCCAGCCGCCGAAGGTTTTTTCCAGCAGCGGCGTGATCTCCGCCAGCGTGGTGTCGCCCACCACCAGCAAGGTGGCGTTGTTCGGCTTGAACCAGGTCTGGTGGTACTTGAGCAGGTCGTCGCGGCCGATGCGCGCCACCGCCGCCTCGGTGCCGCTGCCGGTCAGCGGCAGGCTGTAGGCGTGGCCCTGGCCGTAGATCAGGGCCGGCATCACGCGCAGCGCCATCAATTGTGGATTGGATTTCTCGCGCGCGATCGACGCCAGCTGGTCCTTCTTCATCCGGTCCAGCTCGTTCTGGGCGTAGGCCGGATGCAGCAGCACGTCGGCGTACACCTCCAGCGCCTTGGGCAGCGTGGCCTTGAGCGCGTTGAGCTGCACGAAGGCGCCGTCCAGGTTGCTGCTGGCCGAGTACTCGGCGCCCAGCGCCTCGAACTCTTCGCTGATCTTCAGCGCGCCGCGCGTCGGCGTGCCCTCCTCCAGCATGCGCAGCGACAGGTTCGCCAGGCCGGGCAGGTCCTGCGAATCCGACGCGTAACCGGCGTCGACCAGCATCGACAGGTTGACCACCGGCGCGCTGTGGCGCTCGGCCAGCACCACCTTCAGGCCGTTCGACAGCGTGGCGCTCTGCATGGCCGGCAGCTTGAGCGACTCGGGCTGGCCCAGCGCCGGCGGCGCGCTGCGGTCCAGCTTGGCGGTGGCGGACAGGCCGGTCGGGTACGGCTGCACGTCCAGCACATAGTCGCCGTCGGCCAGCCACGCGTTCATGGCCTGCTTCACTTCCGCCGGCGTGGCGGCCTTGACCGCCTTCAGGTAATCCTTGTAGCAGTCCGGATTGCCGGTGAAGGTGGCGCAGGTGGCCAGCATGTCGCTCTTGCCGCCGAAGCCGCCGACACGCTCGACGACGCGGGTGAAGTCGGCCAGGATGGCGGTCTTGGCCAGCTCCAGCTCGGCGGCGGTGGGGCCGGACTTCATCAGCGCGCGCAGCTCCTCGTCGGCGGCCTGCTCCAGCTTGTGGCTGTCGGCGCCGGGACGCGCGTTGAGCACCACCGTGAACTGGCCGGCGATCTCGGACGTGTAGTTGCTGGCGCTGGCACTGGTGGCCAGCTGGTCCTTGTACACCAGGCGCTTGTAGAAGCGCGAGGTCTTGCCGCCGCCCAGCACGCGCGCGGCCAGGTCCAGCAGCGGCTCGTTGGCGGTGTTCGAGCCCGGCACGTTCCACACGCGGTAGATGCGCGCCTGCGGCACGCGGTCCTGCACGGTGCCGCGGTGGGTGCCGGTGCGCTTGGCGATCCATGCCTCCTGCCGCGCCAGCGGCGGCCCGGCCGGAATCTCGCCGTAGTACTTCTCGACCTTCTCGCGCGCCTGCTCGGGCGTGATGTCGCCGGCCAGCACCAAGGTCACGTTGTTCGGGCCGTAGTTGGTCTTGAACCATTCCTGCACGTCGCTCATCGAGGCCGCGTCCAGGTCCTTCATCGAGCCGATCACGGTCCACGAATACGGATGGCCGGCCGGCCAGGTGTTCTCCGCCAGCAGCTGGCGCGCCACGCCGTACGGCTGGTTCTCGCCCTGGCGCTTCTCGTTCTGCACCACGCCGCGCTGCAGGTCCAGCTTCTTCTGGTCCAGCACGCCGAGCAGGTGGCCCATGCGGTCGCTCTCGGCAAACAGCGTGTAGTCCAGCATCGAGGTCGGCACGTTCTCGAAATAATTGGTGCGGTCGGTGTTGGTCGTGCCGTTCAGGCTGGTGGCGCCGATGCGCTCCATGGCGTTGATGAAGGTGCCCTCGTTGAAGTGGTCGCTGCCGCTGAACATCAGGTGTTCGAACAGGTGGGCGAAGCCGGTCTTGCCGGGCTTCTCGTTCTTCGAGCCGACGTGGTACCAGGTGTTGACCGCCACCACCGGCGTCTTGTGGTCTTCATGGACCAGCACGGTGAGGCCGTTCTTCAGCACGAACTTGGTGTACGGGATGTCGGGGATGGCGATATCGGACTTGGCGGACTTGGCGGACTTGGCCGGCTCGGCGGCGTGCAGCGCGCCGCTGGCGGTGGCCAGCGCGATCGAGGCCGCCAGGATGGTGCGGCGGAAGGACAGGGTCATGCGGATCTCCTTGATAGGGAAGGCAGGCTGCAAAAAAAAAGGCGCACCGGCATTGAAGCGGGTGCGCAGGTATTCTATTGCCTTTTAATTAAATTGGCGACTATTTGCGGCGCGCCGAGCTGGCGTCGCGGGTGGCGCGGAACTCGGCGTCATGCGCCCAGTTCGGCCAGGCGTTGGAATCGGCCAGGTCGCGGCCCAGGCCGTACAGCAGGCCGAGGTCGTGCGCCATGCCGGTGAACGGCCAGTTGGCGCTCCACTCGTCCGACGGCTGGTGGTAGTTGTTGGTGTTGTAGTCTTCCTCGGCCTTGCGGCCGGCGGCCAGGCCGCCGTCGATCCAGTCGTCGCCGGAGCCGAACGAGATCGCCGGCACGCCGCGCTTGGCGAACGGGAAGTGGTCGGAGCGGAAGAAGTGGCCGGCCTCGGGTTTCGGATCGGGCGCGTACGCCATGTCCATCTGCTTGGCCTTGGCGATCAGCTGGTCCAGCAGGTCCAGCTTGGCGCTGCCGGAGATGGTGAAGTTGCGCGCCGGGCCGTAGGGGCTGAGTGCGTCCATATTGATCACGCCGGCCGTCTCGGCCAGTGGATACAGCGGATAGGCCGCGTAGTACTCGGAGCCAAGCAGGCCCTTCTCCTCGGCCGTGACGGCCAGGAACACCACGCTGCGCTGCGGCGCCGGCGCCTTGCCGTAGGCGCGCGCCAGCTCCAGCAAGGCGGCGATGCCGGTGCCGTTGTCGACCGCGCCGTTGTAGATCTTGTCGCCCTTGGCGTCCGGCAGGCCGACGCCCAGGTGGTCCCAGTGCGCGCTGTAGATCACGGTCTGCTCCGGCGCGGTGCTGCCGATCATGCGGCCGGCCACGTTCTTCGACACGATGGTCTGCGCGTCCACCGCGTAGCTGGCGCTCAGGTTCACGCCCTTGAGCTGCACCGGCTTGAAGGCGCGGGTCTGCGCCAGCTTCTTGAGCGCCTCGAAATCCTGGCCGCCGCGCTTGAACAGGTCGACCGCCAGGTCGCGCTGTATCCACGCCTCCATCGGCGCGTGCGCCGAGGCCGGCTGCTTGCGCACGATGTCGTACATGACGTTGGTGTTGGAGTTCTTCACCGTGGCCCAGCCGTAGGAGGCCGGCGCGGTCTCGTGCACGATGATGGTGCCCAGCGCGCCACGGCGCGCCATCTCCTCGTACTTGTAGGTCCAGCGGCCGTAGTAGGTCATGGCCTTGCCGCCGAAGTCGCCGACGCCGGTCTCGAAGTCGGGATCGTTGATCAGCACCACCGCCAGCTTGCCGCGCAGGTCGAAGCCCTTGAAGTCGTCCCACTTGCGCTCGGGCGCGTTGACGCCGTAGCCGACGAACACCAGCGGCGCGTTGCGGAAGTCAACCTGGTGGCTGCCGTTCATGGCGGCGCGCACGGCCATGTCGTCGCCCTGCTTGAGTTCCTGCCGGGTGTTGCCGTCGCTGACCACCAGCTTGACCGGGCCCTTGATTTCAAAACGGCCCAGCGGCACGTCCTGGGTCCAGCTGCGCTGGGTCTTCTGGCCCTTGAGCAGGTCGCCCGCCGGCTGCAGGCCGGCCGCCTTGAACTGCTCGATCAGGTAGGCGACTGTCTTGGTCTCGCCGGCCGTGTTCGGGCCGCGACCTTCGAACTCGTCCGATGCCAGCACCTTGACGTCTTGCGACAAATGCTTGGCGTCGAACTCCGGACCGCTGCCCGCCTGTGCGGTGGCGGCGGCAAGCAGCGAACAAATGAAGAGGGTGTTTTTCAAATCTGTCTCCGTAATTTTTTTTTAATTGAACAGCGAGGCAATACTGACATGAAATCAACTACGCGGCAATCACGCCAGGGCCTGGCGCGCGTCCCGTTTCCGCCAAACGTCGTACTATCGAAAATAATTACCAAATACGCAATACTTTCCTGTAGGATATGACTTTTCTAGCAAGGAGTGACGATGCGCCGCGTGCTGACCGCCCTGTTGTGCCTGATTCTGTGCGCGCCACCGCTGGCCGGCGCCGCCTCCATGCCGGACGGCCTGCACGCTCGGGCCGGCAAGATCACGCTGCCGGGCGGCGTCGCCACGCTGGACCTGCCGCCGCAGTTGCACTACCTGGATCCGGACGAGGCCCGCAAGGTGCTGGTCGACAGCTGGGGCAATCCGCCGGGGCCGCGGACCCTGGGCATGATCGTGCCGGTCGGCGTCGATCTGCTGGGCGCCGCCGGCTGGGGCGTGATCATCGGCTATGAGCAGGATGGCCACGTGCGCGACGACGACGCCGGCGCCGGTTATGCCGGCCTGCTGGCGCAGATGAAGGAGGCCGTGGCCGACCGCAACACCGCGCGCCGCGAACAGGGTTACGCGGCGATGACGCTGATCGGCTGGGCCGAGCCGCCGCGCTACGACCGCGCGCGGCGCCAGCTGTCCTGGGCCAAGGAAATGCACACCGAGGGCAGCAACGAGAACGGCTTGAACTACAACCTGCGCCTGCTGGGCCGCGAGGGTGTGCTGGTGCTCAACGGCGTGGCCGGCATGAACCAGTTCGAACAGGTCAAGCGCGGGATGCGCGAGGTGGCCGCGGCCGCCGCTTTCACCGCGGGCCGGCGCTACGCCGACTTCGACGCCAGGACCGACCGGCTGGCCGCCTACGACCTGGCGACGCTGGCGGCCGGCGGCGTCACCGCCAAGCCGGGCCTGCTGGGCAAGCTGGCCGTGGCGCTGCCGGGGTTCAGCCAGCTGCTGCTGATCGCCGTGGCCGTGTGCGGCATCTGGCTGTACAAGGTGACGGGCCGCCGGCAGGAGCCGGCCGCGCCGGCGCGGCGCGAACGGACGGGCTGAACACATCTGGGCACGGTGAACCAACGCACGGTCCGCCCGCGCGCGGCGGCGCACACTGGACGCCTGACCGCTCCCCGGAGACCGCCATGCCCGAAGGACCATCGATCGTCATCCTGCGCGAGCAGGCCGCCGGCTTTGCCGGCCGCACCATCCGCGCCGCCAGCGGCAACAGCAAGGCGGTCGACTTCGACACGGTTGCCGGCCGCCCCATCACGGCCTTGCGCACGTGGGGCAAGCACTTCCTGATCCAGCTGCCGGAGACCGCGCTGCGCATCCATCTGATGATGTTCGGCAGCTACCGCATCAACGAGCGCAAGGAGACCAGCCCACGCCTGAGCCTGGAGTTCGACGACGGCGAGGAACTCAATTTCTACGCCTGCTCGGTCAAGCAGATCGATCCGGACCTCGACGCCCAGTACGACTGGAGCGGCGACGTCCTGTCCGACGCCTGGGACCCGAAGCGGGCGCTGGCCAAGCTGCGCGCCGCGCCGGACACGCTGGCGTGCGACGCCCTGCTGGACCAGGCCATCTTTGCCGGGGTCGGCAACATCATCAAGAACGAGGTGCTGTTCCGCATCCACCTGCATCCGCTGGCCCGGATCGGCGACCTGCCGGCCGCCAAGCTGCGCCAGCTGGTCGAGCAGGCGCGCGTCTACAGCTTCGATTTCCTGAAATGGAAGAAGGCATACGAGCTCAAGCAGCACTGGCTCGCGCACACCCGGCAGGTGTGTCCGCGCTGCCACATCCCCTTCCAGCGCGCCCACCTGGGCAAGACCCACCGGCGCAGCTTCTTTTGCAACCAGTGCCAGCGGCAATACGTCACACCAGCCCGGTCAGGTAGTACACGGCAATCACAAAGAACACAGCCGTCGTCTTGATCAGCGTGATGGCGAAGATCTCCTTGTACGATTCGCGGTGCGTCAGCCCGGTGACCGCCAGCAGCGTGATCACGGCGCCGTTGTGCGGCAGCGTATCCATGCCGCCGCTGGCCATCGCCACCACGCGGTGCAGCACCTCGAGCGGAATGTTGGCCGCCTGCGCGCCCTTGACGAAGGTGTCGGCCATGGCCGCCAGCGCGATGCTCATGCCGCCCGAGGCCGAGCCGGTGATGCCGGCCAGCGAGCTCACCGACACCGCCGCGTTCACCAACGGATTGGGCACGCTGCGCAGCGCGTCGCTGACCACCAGGAAGCCCGGCAGCGAGGCGATCACGCCGCCGAAGCCGTACTCCGACGCGGTGTTCATCGCCGCCAGCAGCGCGCCGCCGACCGCCGCCTTGGTGCCCTCGGCGAAGCTGCTGCGGATGCGGTTGAACGCGGTCGCCACCACCAGCAGTATGCCCATCAACAGCGCGCCCTCCACCGCCCAGATGCCGAGGACGGTCTTGATCGGCACCGCCAGCGGCGCGTGCAGGCCTGGCAAGGCTTCCGTGGTCAGCGCGTAGCTCTCGCCGTACCAGCCGGGGATGTGCTTGGTCAGCACGAAGTTGGCCACGCCCACCAGGATCAGCGGCGCCACCGACAGCAGCGGATGCGGCAGGCCGGCGCTGGTTGCGCGCGTGGCTTCCTTGGCGGCGGTGGCGCCGTAGCCCTCGCCGCTGGCCATGGCCGCGCGGCGGCGCCATTCCAAGAAGCTCAGGCCGACCACCAGGATGAACAGCGAACCGATCACGCCCAGCCACGGCGCGGCCCAGCCGGTGGTCTTGAAGAAGGTGGTGGGAATGATGTTCTGGATCTGCGGCGTACCCGGCAGCGAATCCATGGTGAACGAAAACGCGCCCAGCGCGATCGCGCCCGGCATCAGGCGCTTGGGAATGTTGCTCTGACGGTAGAGCTCGGCAGCGAACGGGTAGACCGCGAACACCACCACGAACAGCGACACGCCGCCGTAGGTGAGCAAGGCGCACACGGCGACAATGACGGCGTTGGCGCGGGAGCGGCCGATGTACTTGATGGCCGCCACCACGATGGACTCGGAAAAGCCGGACAGCTCGATCAGCTTGCCGAACACGGCGCCCAGCAGGAACACCGGGAAGTACAGCTTAACGAAGCCGACCATCTTCTCCATGAAGATGCCGCTGAACACCGGCGCCACCGCGCCGGGATCGGTCAGCAGGACGGCGCCCAGCGCCGCCACCGGCGCGAACAGGATCACGCTGTAGCCGCGATAGGCGGCCAGCATCAGGAACACGAGCGCGGCAAGAACAATCAGGAAGGACATGCTGACTCCATGGATTCAAAGGGGATCGCTGCATTGTAGTGAGAAACAGCGGGCGACGTAGCTGGTCTGAAAGAGGGGTCGGAGGGCGCACGCCCAGAGAAATTGACTGAACTCAACAATAATTAAACCATGACCATACTCCATCTCTCTTTAACCTAAACTTGGAATCATAAAATCCAAGAAGAAAAGCGCACCGCCACTTGTGCTGGTCAAAAGAATTCCTAACAGATGTTATGGAATGCCCCGCCGGGCCTCGGCGGCTTTATAGACTTGAAGGGAGATTTATAATGATTGAGACCGTTGTGAGTACGGCGCTGCCGGTATTTTCTGGCTTCTGGCTGGATGTCCTTGAATTGATCATGGCAATTGTGAAGTTCTTTGGCGGTTAAGCAGGAAGAAATGGTCCTGACTTAATTCTTGTCCCCAGACTTTTGGGGACATTTCCCACTCCAAGTGGCGCCGACGCCCTCCAATAAATTTTGTCGACACAAACATGCTGACATCATTAATCTGCCACGCTGCTATGAGAGGTCTCATCATGTTCATCTTGTTCACGCACGGCGCCATAGCAGCCGAACAGAGTCAATCCGAACCGTGGAGCCTGATCGAGAGGCAGTTGCATAAGAACCTGGGGCTAGCAGCCAGTGAAATCACTTCCGCATTTGAGCTGCCTGGCGATGACGGGCCAGTTGCAGGATTCTATAAAACGCACATCCAGCAATGGGATAAAAATGGCACACCTATCCGTTCGCTTTTGCGTGGCGATGAGAGCAATGAACGTTCTTATAAAAGAGCTACACTGGACCTATCATTGGCCACGCGCTTCGCGAACCATCCTGAGACCCTCTTCCAAAGACCCGACCTAGCTGTGACGTTGGGTACGGAGCAGCTCAATAATCGAATGCTGGATATCTATGAAATTCGCTCCAGGTTCACGAACGGAACGTTACCTATAACTGCGAAAATATGGTTCGACCCTACGAACGGCACACTGATCAAAGTCATTGGAACAATAAGGGATATGCCTGTTCCGGGCGTTAAGTCCGCAAATTTCATACTGACCTATAACACCGATAAAGATGGACGCAGCCTGCCAGCCAAACTACAGGTGGACTATACAATCTCATTGTTTTTTCACACGGGTAAGGTCTTATTTTCACAGGAATTCCTCCGATGGGAAAAACATCCCGAGTAGTAACGAATTAGAAAGAACCTCTTTGTCTGCGGCCCTCTCACATCAAACCGAACACGGTGCGGCGGTGCAGCATTGACGCTGGGCAAATGGGCTGCGATACTGAATCATCACAGCCTGCGTCTGATGCCATGTCCGAACTCAAAGCCTCGCTCAAGAGCGGGGGCAAGTTCTCGCTCAACTGGAGCTATCTCAACGCGATCGCCAACGGCGTGTCGGCGATCGACCTGGGCGCGCTGGCCTTGCGCAATCTGCACGACGCCCGGCAGTTCGTGCGCGAGTACGGCTTCGACCTGGACCAGCCCGCCACGGCGTCGGTGATACGGCGCGCCCACCGCGAGGCGGTCGACTTCATCCTGCACAGCTTCCTGGCGCCGGAACAGGCCGCGCTGATTCCGCACGATGTCACCCATCCCGACGACCCCTTGCAGTTGCTGGTGTACGCCTCGCTGCGCGGCCAGCACGTGGACGTGCGGCGCATGTGGTCATGCGCGGTGCTCAAGGTGATGCACGGGATTTTTTACATCGACAACAACCTCAAGCTGCGCCACTTCCACGCCATCCGCGCCCAGGTGTTCGGCACGCTCGACGAGGTGATCCGCTACGACGGCGAGCGCCACTACCTGACCGACGGCGAAGTCTGCCTGCCGATGCTGCACTACGACCGCAAGGACAACAAGGGCCGCAACAGCATCCTGCTCAAGCTGCTGCAGAAGGCCGCCTACCTGGCGGCCGACATCTTCGACCACCTCGGCGTGCGGCTGGTGTTCGCCACCCGCTTCGAATGCCTGCTGGCGCTGCGCACGCTGCAGCGCGCGCACCTGCTGTCGATCACCAACGTCGACGCCGAACGCACCCGCAACACGCTGCTGGACCTGGAGGCGGCCAAGCAGATCTTCATCAAGTACCGCGCCCAGCTCGAGCACAGCGACGAGTACCCTGCCGCGCTGCTGCAAACCATGGACGCCGAGCTGGCCGAACTGGCGCAGCCGCAAACGCGCTGCGACAATCCGCACAGCGGCAGCGGCTTCAACAGCATCCAGGTCACGGTGCGCAAGATGATCCACGTGCAGCAGCTCGACGCCGGGCCGGAGCAGGACTACGACGTCGGCTTCTTCTTCGAGTACGAGATCCAGCTGATGGACGAGGCCAGCTACCAGCGCAGCCTGACCGGCCCGGCCAGCCATGACGCCTACAAGAAACGCCAGCTCGACACCGCCCGCACCCGCGTGTTCGGCCGCGACCTGCTGCGCTGGATCGAGCAGCAGAAAACCCGCCAGCCCGCCGCCGACCGCCCGGCCCAAACCCGCGCGGACGCGGCGCCGGTGACAGGCCGCTGAACCGCCAACAAGCGGTGCGCCGCCGAAAAGCGCAAGGCTCTACCATGGAGTTTTAGCCGGAAGGAACGGCGATGCGCAATCAAGTCCACGTCTGGCTGCTGGCCGCGATGCTGGCCGGCGCCGCCCATGCCCGGCAAGCCGAACCGCCGCGCGTGACGGTCACGGCCACGCGCGACCCGGTCGACAAATCCTACCGCAAGATGATCGCCGGCATGCAACGCTTCGAGCGCGACCACGCGCTGGCGCCGCAGGCCACGCTGCGCTTCGAACTGCTGCCGCGCCTGCCCACCACGCGGCTCGACGGCATCACCCTGCGCGTGGTCGGCGACACGCTGTCGCTGCCTGTCGCGGTGGCGCCCGACCACACCTTCACACTGCCGGCCAACGAGCAGGCGCTGAAGGAGGACGCGGCCCTGATCGCCAGCAGCAAGACCAGCACGCTGACCTGGCGCGCGCAGGTGCGCAGTCCCGGCGTGCCGGCCAATATGCGGCGGCTGGGCGATCTGCGGCTGGAGTGTTTGGTCGGCATGCAGGCCGGGCTGGTGTCGAACAACGCCAAGATGTTCGCGTGGCTGGGCGAACTGTTCGCCGATCCCGACCGCGTCTGCACCTCGCCGCAAGGCAATTACCTGTTCTTCAGCGAACGGCCGCTGTTCGCCGTCACGCTGCACGACGGCGCGCGCAGCGAGGCGCTGCCGTTTGACATGTTGTTCGCGGGCGGCACGCAGACGCCGGCCACGCTGCCCTTCTGCGATTGCCAGGTGCTGCTGGACCGCAGCTTCTACGCGCCGCTGTGGGACCGCAACTGGTCCGACGACACGCTATTGGAATTGAGTTACCAGGACGATCCGCCAGCCGCGGCCGACATCGCCGTGGCCGACGACCACCGCGGCATGCAGCAGATGCAGGCCGCGCTGGGCCCGGCCACCGTGGTCCGCTTCGACAGCGGCTACCAGCTCTGGCGCTACCGCTACCCATCGCTGCGGCGCGCCGCCGACGGCCAGCCGCGCCATGCCGATTTCGTCATCCTGTTCGGGCCGGACGGCATGGCGCGCAAGGCACGTCTCGGAGAACGCTTGTAAAACATGGGAAACTGGCACATGATGTGGCGATGAAAAAACCTATCCTCCCCCTGCGCCTGGCCACCGTCGGCGCGCTGATGCTGATCGCCGCCGCCTGCCAGAGTGCGCCGCCCGCCAACACGAACGCCGCGTCGCTGTGGCAAAAAATCGAAGCCCAGAACGCCGACACCGGCTGCGACCGCGACAGCCAATGCCATACGATCGCGGTCGGCGCCAAAGCTTGCGGCGGGCCGGAGCGCTATATCGCGTGGTCGGACCGCGCGCAGGATGGCGCCAAGCTAAAACAGCTGGTGGCGCAGCACGCCGCCGCCCGGGCCGAAGAGGACAAGCGCAGCCACATGCTGTCGAACTGCATGATGGCAGTGGACGCCGGCGCAGTCTGCCGCGCCGGCCACTGCGTGCAGAACTCTAATTGACCGTCATCGCCTTCTTGATGGCCACGCAGCGTTCGTCTTCCTGATGCGTCACCAGCAGCGCGCGCCGGGTGCCGGCCGACAAGTCCTTCAACTTGCCGATCGCGCCCTGCAAGCGCTGCACGCTGGCCGGCGTGCAATTGGCCGGGATCATCGTGTTGGCGTACGCGCGCATGAACACCGGACCGGCCGCCTTGTCGACCTGCCCCAGCTGCGCCAGCCGTTGCGCCGCGCTCAACTCGCTCAACGCGCCCTGCTCCGGCGCATACAAACTCTCCATCGCCCGGCGCACCTTCGAGAACGGCAGCTTGGTTTGCAGGTCGGCGATATTGGCCAGCCATTCGGCCTTGACCTTGGCGTCCGGCTGCACCACGGCGGCTGACAGTGCGGCGGCCTGGCCGCTGTCGGACGGATCGCGCGCCTGCTCAGCCGCCAGCAAGGCCGCCGCGCCCGGATAGGCGTAGCGGTTCAGGCGGTTGACGATGTCCCAGCGCACGTCCTGGCTGACGTTCAGCCCCGGCACCACCAGCTTGCCGGCCAGGATGTCGGCCAGCTGCGCCAGCGCGGCCGGGCTGCTGGCCACGTCCACATAAGTCGAGAACCAGCGGCGCTGGAAGTTCTTGTCGCCGCTGGCGGCGTTGGCGGCGGCGAAGGCCATCTGCTCCAGCTGCACCGACACCTGCGCCGTGTAGGCGGCGGCCGACGGTCCCATCTTGTCCAGGTAGGCCTTGGACGCGCGGATCTTGCCGGTGATATCGCCCAGCAGCGTGTAATCCTTCTCGCCCGGCGCGTTGGCCAGCGCGGCTTTCAGGAACTCGTTGAGCGGCAGCTTGACGGCGCGCACACCGTCCCACAGGCTTTGCCACAGCATCGAGCGCAGCAGCGGATCGTCCACCTTGCCCAGGCTGGACTGCGCGGTGGCGAAGGATTTTTTATCCAGCTGCACCTGCGCGTAGCCCCAGTCCTGGTAGTTCGGATAGACCAGGTCCGGGCAAGCCGCGCCCTTCAGTTCCGGCACGGCGGTGACCGCGCCCTGGTAGGTGACGGCCACGTTCTTGCTCAGCGCCAGCCCATCCGCGCCCAGGTTGAACAGGCCGATCTGCACGCGCTGTTCGCGCAGCGTCGGCATCGCCTTGCTTGGCGCGCTCTGGTGCAGCTTGAAGCTGCTGATCTTGCCGGCGGCGCAGCTGTATTCCGCCGCGATGGTGTTCACGCCCGGCTCGTACAACCACTGCCTGGTCCAGCCGCTCAGGTCGCGGTGCGCGGCCTCGCCCAGGCTGCCGATGAAGTCGTCCAGCTTCGCGTTTTGATACGAGTACTTGACCAGGTAGTTGTGCACGCCCTGGCGGAACACTTCCTCGCCCAGCAGGTGGCGCAGCTGCTTCAAGGTCGACGCGCCCTTGGAATAGGTGATGGCGTCGATGTTGTCGAAGGCGTTGGCGGTGGAAGGCACCGGCGTCTCGATCGCGTGCGTGGTCACGCGCTGGTCCTGCACGTAGGCGCCCTGCTTGGCGCCCGAGTAAAAGCCCTGCCAGGCGTTGGTGAACTCGGTCGATTCGGCGGTCGCCAGCGTGCCCATGAAGGAGGCGAAGCTTTCGTTCAGCCACAGGCCGTTCCACCACTTCATCGTCACCAGGTCGCCGAACCACTGGTGCGCCATCTCGTGCATGATGACGCCAGCCAGGTTCTGCTTCTGCGCCGCCGTCATCTCGTCCTGGTGCAGGAAGCGCCCCTCGGCGAAGGTGATCGCGGCCGCGTTTTCCATCGCGCCATACAGGAAGTCCGGCACCAGCAGCTGGTCGTATTTCTCGAACTGGTAAGGCACGCCGAAGTAGCGGTCGAAGAAGGCCAGGCCGCGGCGCGTGTAGTTGAACCAGTCCTGCGGCGACACCTGCGCGGCCACCGACTGGCGCGCAAACAGGCGCTGCGGATACGGGCCGCTGTGGTCTTCCCACACCTGGTACGGGCCGGCGTGCATGGCGAAGTTGTACGAGCTCAGCTTCTTGGTGCGCGGGAAGGTCCAGCGCCTGGTGTTGCCGATGTCCTGGATGCCGGTCTCGCGCTTGGTGGACGACACCACCCAGTCCGCCGGCGCGGTGACGGTGATTTCATACGTGCCCTTCAGGTCGGGCTGGTCGAACACCGGGAACATCTGGTGCGCGGCGGCCGGCTCGAAGTGCGAGTAGGTGTAGACGCGGTGGTCGACCGGATCGACCATGCGGTGCAGGCCCTCGCCGTTGGTGCTGTGCAGGCGCGTGTAGCTGACGGTGACGCTGTTGCGTCCGGCCTTCAGGTCGGCCGGGGCGATGGTGATGAACCACTGGTTGTACTGCGGCGCGACTTCCTTGCCGTTGACGGTCAGGCTGACGATGTTGGCCTTGTCGAGATCGATGGTCAGCGGCGCGCTGGCGTCGCTCAGGTCGAAGGCCAGCGTGGTGGTGCCGGAGAAGGTTTCCTTGCCGGTCAGCGTGAAGTCCAGCGTGTAGTCGACGTTGGACACGCGCGCCGAACGGGCGGCGGCGTCGGCCTGCGACAGGAAGGCGTTTTCCGCGCGCGGCGCGGTGGCGGCGGGAGCGGCGGCCTGCGCGGCGCCATAGGCCAGCGCGACGGCGGCCACGATCATGGATTTTTTCATGGATGTTCCTTGAATGCGGCAACGCCCGCAGTGGCTGCGGGCGTTGCGTTGTTAAACTGGTTGATTATTTCTTCAGGTAGGTGTCGAGCCAGTCGATCACCGTGTGGTGCCACAGCACCGAGTTGGCCGGCTTCAGCACCCAGTGGTTCTCATCCGGGAACATCAGCAGCTTGCTCGGGATGCCGCGCCGCTGCAGCGCGGTGAAGGTGCCCAGGCCCTGGGTGGTCGGGATGCGGAAGTCCATATCGCCCTGCACCACCAGCATCGGCGTCTTCCAGTTCTTCACCTTCAGCGCCGGGTTGAACTTCTCGTGCAGTTCCGGCACGTCGTAGTAGGCGCCGCCGTTTTCCCATTCGGTGAACCAGATTTCCTCGGTGGCGTAGGCCATGCCGCGCGTGTCGAACACGCCGTCATGGTTGACGATGCACTTGAAGCCGTCCGGCCAGCTGCCTTCGATCCAGTTCATCATGTAGCCGCCGTAGGACGCGCCCAGCGCGCAGCTGCGCTCGCGGTCCAGCCACGGGAATTTCTGCACAGCCGCCGCCAGGCCTTTTTGCAGGTCTTCCAGCGGCTTGCCGCCCCAGTCGCCGCTGATCGAATCGGTGAACTTCTGGCCGTAGCCGGTCGAGCCGTGGAAGTCGATGAACACGGTGGCGTAGCCGGCGCCGGCGTACACCTGCGGATTCCAGCGGTAGCTCCACGAGTTGCCGAAGCTGCCCTGCGGGCCGCCGTGCACCAGGAAGGCGATCGGATATTTCACGCCGGGCTGGGCGTTCCATGGCTTCATCACGTGGCCGTAGACGGTCTCGCCGTTGGCGCCGGTGAAGGAGAACTGTTCGTACTCGCCGAACTTGACGTCGGCCAGCGCCTGCGCGTTGAGCGTGGTCAGCTGCTGCGCCTTGTCGGCCGTACCGCCGAGCTTGAACTTGAACAGCTGCGCGCCGGAGGCCAGGTTGGCCTGCGCCATGACCACCGTGTCGCGTGCCACGTCGAAGCCGCTGACGTAGCCGTTGCCGGTCAATGGCGCCACCTTGCCGCTGGCGGCGTCGATGGCGAACAGGCGGTGCTGGCCGATGTCGTCGGCGCTGGCCAGCAGGGTCTTGCTGTCCGGGGTCCAGCGGTAGTCGGCGATCGAGCGGTCCCAGTGGTCGGCCACGGTGCGCTTCTTGCCGGTGGCGACATCCATCAGCACCAGGTGGAAACGGTCGGCCTCGAAGGTGGGCTTGTCCATCGCCAGGTAGGCCAGCGTCTTGCCGTCTGGCGAGTAGATCGCCTTGGTGTCCCAGGCCTGGTTGTCGGCGGTCAGGTTCTTGACCGCGCCGCCCTCGGCCGGCACGGTGTAGACGTCGAAGTTGGTCGACCACGCCTCGGTCTTGCCGGCGATGCGGGCCGAGAACACCACGGTCTTGCCGTCCGGGCTGAAGTGGTACTCGTCATGGTCGCCGAACGGCTTGGACGGCACGTCGCCGTCGAGCGTGCCGGACAGGCTGACCGGCTGCGCGCTGACCTTGCCGCTGGCGTCGATAGGCGCGCTGTACAGCACGTTGTTGCGGCCGTCGGCCCAGGTGTCCCAGTGGCGCACGAACAGCTTGTCGTAGACCTTGCCGCTGGCCTTGACCTTGCCCTGCGCGTCGAGGCGGGCCTTGCTGCAGGCCAGGTCGGCGCAATCGCGGAACACGGCCAGGCTCAGCGCCAGGCGGTCACCTTGGGGCGACAGGCGGAAGTTTTCCACGTCCAGCGGCAGGTCGGTCACGCGCGCCGCCTCGCCGCCGGCCAGCGGCAGGCGCCACACCTGCTGCGAGCCGGAGCGGGCCGACAGGAAGTACACGGCGTCGCCCGCCGGCGACCATTCGGGATCGCTGCTGCTGGCGTCGGCCTGGGTCAGGCGCACCGGCGCGGCCTTGGGCGCGCGCAGGTCCAGCATCCACAATTGGGTGTTGCCGCGGTTCTTGTCCATGTTGGTGGAACGGACCGTGTAGACGATGCGGGAAGCGTCCGGCGACAGCACTGGGCTGCCTGCGCGCTCCATCTTGACCATGTCCTCAACGGTGAAGCCGCGCGGTGCGGCGACGGCGCTGGAGGCCGCGACAGCGGTCCCCAGCAGCAGCAGTGATAGTCTCATTCGGTGATCTCCGACGTTATAAGAAAAATACCGGCTGGTGGCCGGCTGCCGGCATGATACCAAGATCGCAGTGCAGCAAGCAAAAGAGTTATGCGGGTGTAGACTGGAGTAGTTATTTTGATGGGACGAATCGTCCAGTGGAGGCAGGGATGGCAACCGGTAAAAAGGAGGCGAGCAACCTCCGCAAACAATCGAGCGGGGCGGACGGAAAAACCGGAGCCGCCACGAAAAACACACTTCGTGTAGTGAAGTCGCCGCCAAAGGCTGGCACCCTTTCACGGGCAGCGGTACGCAGTGCAGTGGCGAGCGCAGTCCTGGCGCACAAGAAGTAGGCGCCCAATGGATGCGAAAAACAATTACAACGACAACGTCTTCATTAATTGCCCTTTCGACGAGGACCATAAGGAACTACAAAATGCCATGGTGTTCGCCATCTATGATTGCGGCTTCGTCCCGCGCTGCGCTTTGGAGGAAAACGATGCCGGCGACGTCCGCTTCGACAAGATTAGACGATTGATTGAAATATCGCGATACGGCATCCACGATATCTCACGCACAGAGCTTGACCGAGTGAACGGACTCCCCCGCTTTAACATGCCATTTGAACTTGGACTATTCCTGGGCGCCCGGAGGTATGGCGATGAAGAACAAAAAAAGAAAAATCTGCTGATCTTGGACCGGGAGGAATACCGGTATCAAAAATTCCTTTCCGATATCGCCGGTCAGGATATTCGCTCACATGCAGGAAATAGCGCGCTACTCATCGGACACGTCAGAAATTGGTTGAGTTCTGCGTCAAGACGAACAACTATCCCCGGCGGGAAGGAAATCACTGCACGTTACGCCTTGTTTTCTGCCGACCTGCCCGCCATGTGCCAACAGTTCAGGATTTCCCCTGACGAAATCACGTTCAATGACTACAGCCTATTCGTCTCGGAATGGCTCAAAAAAACCAATGCGGCGAGCTAAGGGCCGATGCGCGGGCTGCGGGCCGCGGCAAATAATGCTTGACTATTTTAAGGCGACCGGTCATATTTAGCACATGGCTAAACCTAACGTCAAACAACAACTCGTCGCCGCCGGCTTGGATCTGCTGCACAGCAAGGGCTTCAACGCCACCAGCGTGCAGGACATCACCGAGGCGGCCGGCGTGCCGAAGGGCTCGTTCTACAACCACTTCGCCAGCAAGGAAACGCTCGGGGTGGAGGTGCTGGAACGCTACGCCGAGGACGCCGCCGGCTACTGCGCCGTGCTGGACGACCACGGCCTGCCGCCCAAGGAAAGGCTGCGCCAGTACTTTGACCTGCTGATCGGCTTCAACACCGCCACCGACTACAACCGCGGCTGCATGATGGGCAACTTCAGCGCCGAGCTGTCGGCCCAGATCCCGGCCGTGCGCGAATCGCTGCGCCGCAATTTCGACGGCTGGGCCGAACGCCTGGCCGCCGTGATCGCCGAGGCCCAGCGCGACGGCAGCGTGGCCGCCCCGCAGCCGGCGCTGGAGCTGGCCCATTTCATCATCGATGCCTGGCAGGGCGCGGTGTTGCACGCTAAGGCCGCGCACAACCGCGCGCCGCTGGACCGCTATGCCGACATGGTTTTGAACCGCATCCTGTTGTGACGCGGTTTTTTTGGCTGGAATTTAAGACGACCAGTCATATTGTTTTATATCATTACTCACTGAAAGGAAACACCATGAAACTCAAGGACGCAGTCATCCTCATCACCGGCGCCAACCGTGGCCTGGGCAACGCGCTGGCGCAAGCCGCGCTGGCCGCCGGCGCGCGCAAGGTGTACGCCGGCGCGCGCAACCCCGCCGCCGTCGCCCTGGCCGGCGTCACGCCGATCAAGCTCGACGTCAACAACCTGGCCGACATCGCAGCCGCCGCGCAGGCCATCCCCGACCTGACCATCCTGATCAACAACGCCGGCATCTTCACCGGCAGCACCGTGGGCTCGCCGGACGCGGCCGCCGCGCTGCGCGCCGAGCTGGACACCAACCTGTACGGTCCGATGGCGATCAGCCACGCCTTCGCCCCCACGCTGGCGCGCAATGGCGGCGGCGCCATCGTCAACATCCTGTCCGCGCTCAGCTGGTTCTCGATGCCGACCGGCGGCACCTACAGCGTCTCCAAGGCGGCCGCGTGGGCGCTGACCAACGGCCTGCGCGTCGAGCTGCGCGCACAACACACGCAAGTGCTGGGCGCCCACATGGGCTATATGGACACCGACATGACCGACGGCATCGAGGCGCCGAAATCATCGCCGGCCGACACCGCCCGCGCCATCATGGAAGCGCTGGAGGCAGGCCACGACGAGGTGCTCACCGACGACACCGCGCGCCAGGTCAAGCAGGGCTTCGCCGCCCCGCGCAGCATCTACCTGGGCGAGCCGCTCGCGGCATAAGGGGCAGCGCAAGCATCGGGCGGCACGCCGGCCGCCCGGTCAATAGACGCCGGAAATCAGGTCCTGCAAATACCGGTCATAGCTGCCGTCGTTCTTGAGCGCCAGCAGGCCGGTATTGAATTTCACCAGCAGACGGGCAGTGCGCGGCTGGTGTCTCGGGAAGCGCAGGTAGCCGGACGTCGCCCGCAGGGGCCGCGCATCCGTCGCAAACATGTTCTTGACCCCGGGAAGAAACAGCTTGGGATTGGACAACAGCAGCCATCCGGTCATCTCATCGATGGGAAAGGCGTCGATCCGGCCGATCGCCACTTTTTTCAGGTTCAGCACGTCGCGGGCGGCCACCTCCACATTGATTTTTCCGTCATGCGCCAGCGCCCAGAATTCGCTGGTGTAGGTGTACCCCAGGGTGGCGCCGATTTTAATGGTGTGCAGATCGGACAAGCTCTCCCAGTGGGGCAACGGCTTGGACTTCAGATGGAAAAACACCTCCTTGTGGCTGGAGATCGGCTCGCTCAAAACAAAGTCGACCTCGCTGTCCTGGCTGGCGAACCAGAACGCGCTGGCGTCGTAGCGCCCCACCCTGGTCTCGGCTTCCGCGCGCTTCCACGGCATGTAGGTGAACTTGACGTCGATCCCCACCCGCGCGAACGCGGCCGCGACCACGCGGTTGACGAACCCGCCGTAGCGCGCGCTTTCGCTGGTCCACGGCGGAAATTCGCCGGTGGCGATGGTGACCGTTTCCGCCCGCGCCAGTCCGGCAAACGATACGCCAAGCAGCCACCACAGGATAATCGCCACACCACGCATCGTTCCATCTCCAGGCTCGGAAAATCAAAAGTAGTATCCGGCCTGCAGATTGACCCGATGGGTGACACTATCATACCTGCCGGAGGTCGCGCCCAATCCACCAAAATCCGGCCCCATGTAAGGCTGGTGCCGGCCCAGCATGTAGTCGGCGTAGAAATACCATTTGCCGGCGGAGAAGCTCAGCCCGGTCACGTTCTGTTGCGAGTCCTTGTAGTTGCCGACGCGCTTGGTCAGGACGCTGTAATCGTTATAGACCTTGAAGCCGCTGAACGGCCCCAGCGATCCCGGGATGTCGTAACTGAGGTTGGCCACCAGGATGTCGCCCTTGGCCGCCACCGGATAGGGATAGCCGAACGCGCCCAGCATCACGAAGCTGTTCGGGTCCAGGCCGCCGTAGGTCTGGCCCGGCGCGTGCCGCGTGTGGTAGCTGTAGCGCAGCGCTTCGAGCATCACCCCGACCGGCCCGAAAGCGCCCTTGTAGTGGACGGCCACGGCGTTGCGGCGCGAGTGTTGGCCGGCGCCGTTGCGGATTTCGCCGCTCAGGCCGGACAGGCCCAGCTCCTGTTTATCGCCGGCGCCGAAGTGCCACGCGGCGCGCCCGACCAGCGTGTTGCGCTCGCTATCCTTTTGGCCGGTCCCGTATCCCTGCGCGTCGTCGTCCGCGACGATGTTGAACGAATAGCGGTTCGACGCCCCTGCCGTGTTGGAACTGCCACCGTACGAGCCGCCATCGCGCGGATAGAAGCCAAGCTGCCATTCCAGCGCGCCGGGCTTGCTGGCGTAGGTCACGCCCAGGTCATACATGTCCTCGAGGCCGGTGTAGAACGCGATCGATTCGTAGAAGTTATTGGAGGCGAACGGCAGCAGACCGAACGGGATTTTATCGAGCCCCACGTGAACGGTGCTCTTGTCCTCGAAGCGCATGCCGACCCAGCCGTGATGCAGGAAATGCTCGGTGTAGTCGCCCTGCCCTTGCGGGAAATCGTTGTAGCGATATTGGCCGGAACCGAGCCAGCGGCCATCGTCGTAGTTGACGTCCAGGCGCGCCGTGTCCAGTCCGAAGAAGCCGTGCGGATGGTCGGGCTGCCAGTTCTTGTAGACGTAGTTAAAGCGTATCGCGCCGCCGATGTGCAACGCGTCCTCGCCGCAGGCCGCGCCGCAGGCGAGCACAGCCGCGCACAACGCGCCGCCCCGAAAAACCCTGGTCCAGTTCAGGTGCATGATTCCCCCCCGCCACGTCGATCGAGTCTTACTTGGCGCCCGCTTCCAGATGCTTCAGGTAGGCCGCTTCAAGTTTGGCGGTGTCGACCTTTTTCAGCTCGGCGTCGAACGCCTCCTGCATCGCCTTGCCGGCGGGCGAGCGGCGGAAGCAGACGTGCAGCGTGCTTTCCGTCAGCAGATGGTCGCTGAACATCACGCTGTCCCTGGCGCCGGTGCGCAAGGTCAAGTAACGCAGCACCAGCCTGTCGATGACGATCCCGGGCACCTTCTTGCCCACCAGCTTGCGGACGTTGTTGGTATCGCTGCTGACCACCTCCACCGCTTGCTTGCCCTGCTTCACGGCGGCGTCGAACTCGGCGCTGTTGGCATAGCCCTCCACCACGCCGATCTTGAACGCCGCCAGGTCGGTGGTTTTTTTCCACAGCACCGGCGTCTCCTTCAGGTAGCCGATCCCGGTCTCGCTCTTGCCGATCGGCTGGGACAAGTAGCATTTGCTCTCCGCGCGTTCAGCCGTGTAGTACACCGGGAAGTAGCCCGCATACTCGGGGTCGGACTCGCCCTTGGCGACCGTTTCCTTCCACTCGAAATATTTGACCTTGACGTTGTTGCCCAGGCGCTTCTCCACCTCCGCGACGACGGTGCCGGACAAGCCGTCGCCGGGCAAGGTCGCTCCGCTGAAAGGCATCCATTCCAAGCTGGCCAGTTGTATGGTGGTTGCCGGCTGCGCCGCCGTGGCGTGCAGCGCGGCGCCGATGGCTGTTAAGGCGATGATTTTTTTCATTGCTCCCCCCGTCCACATCGATCGACAAATGCCAAACAATCCCACCTTACACCAGGACCGGCAAGCCGAGCGTTGCTATCCGGATACTGCATCGTAATAATTTGGTTGCCGCGAAAAATCGCCGGGATCGATACAAAATATTTTTTGATCGACGCAATAAAACACGTATTTTCACGAGCAAAAAAGGTGCATAATTTCCCACTCAGTCAGGAAGAGTGCGCATGTTCACGACCGGCTTGACATGCGTACATTCGTTTTCCCCGCCGGTAATCTTCGCGATCTTGTTTCGATACTGTTATTGCTACACGACCAGTTGTGAACAATTGTAAATCGACGTTGAATGAGCCCGTCACAGCGCTAAGGTAGCAGTCTCCACCTCGGGCGCGTCCGCCATCCAACGCTTGCCGCGCAGCCGAAGTCAGATGAAATACGGGAAACGTTATGCTTACTGCCACCTATGTCTTGTTGACACTATCCATCGAACAAAAGAAAGAACGCCACTTCATCGCGCGCCTGTTGCAATATGTGCAGGCGATCGCGCGCCGCCCGCAGGAGATCGATCCTGTGTTCATCGAGTCCCAGCTCAAGGAACTGACCACCTTTGCCGAAACGCGCCACCAGCGCAAGGTCGAGGCCTGCCTGATGCCGGCCGTGCGCGCGGCCGACGCCAGCTGCGGCGCCCTGATCAACGACCTTGAATCGCTCAGCCGGCTCGGCGGCGCCATGCTCAACGCGGTGCACAAGTGCCTGCGCCGCGCCATGCGCCGCAGCGCCTCGCAAGGCAAGTTCCTGTGCCGCACGGTGGACCTGTACTGCCAGAACCTGCTCAAGCGCCTCGACAAGGAAGAACAGGAATTGCTGCCGCTGGCGCAAAAAGTGATCTCCAGCGAAGAGTGGTTCGAGATCGGCAGCCAGTTCCTGGCGCAGGAAGACAACGGCGCCGCCACCCAGCCCGAGCTGCGTCCGCGCCGCGCCCGCATCTACGCCGGCGGCTCCGGCGCGGCGGCGGCCTGATCCGCCACAAGCGCAGGCGCACCATTTAGCGCACTGTTGTTTTGCGTTCCGCAGTGCGCCGCTAAAGCTTGCCTAAGCAAAAACGTGCGGATAATATCGTCTGCATGCAGACCCCTTCCGCCACCGTACTGCACCTTCGCGGCGCCGCCGGCATGGACGCCATTTACCGCAAGGTCGGGTGGCGCCTGCTGCCGCTGCTGATGCTGTGCTACGCGGTCGCCTGCCTGGACCGCCTCAACCTCGGCTACGCGCAGCGGCAGATGCAAGCCAGCCTGGCCTTCGGCGACGCCGTCTACGCCTGGGGCGCCGCCCTGTTCTTCGCCGGCTGCTGCCTGTGCCAGCTCCCCGCCAACCTGCTGCTGGAAAAAATCGGCGCCCGCAAGACGCTGTTGCGCATGATGCTGGGCTGGGGCCTGGCGTCGGCCGCCGCCGCCTTCGTCCGCACGCCGTTCCAGCTGTACCTGCTGCGCTTCGTGCAGGGGGTGTTCGAAGCCGGCTTCTATCCCGGCGTGATCCTCTACCTGACCTGGTGGTATCCGGCCGCGCGCCGCGCGCGCGTGTACGCGGTGTTCGGCTCGGCCGCGCTGCTGGC
This sequence comes from Duganella vulcania, assembly GCF_009857655.1. Classification (NCBI taxonomy): domain Bacteria; kingdom Pseudomonadati; phylum Pseudomonadota; class Betaproteobacteria; order Burkholderiales; family Oxalobacteraceae; genus Duganella; species Duganella vulcania. The sequence goes on along the minus strand of NZ_WWCX01000075.1, from coordinate 35 downwards.
CGCCGCCGGCGCCGGACCGCTGAGCGAGGCCACGC